>NZ_JAVRHI010000311.1:0-21360 GCF_034105845.1 Streptomyces sp. CRN 30
CGCCCGCGCAGTCGGTCGCCGAGGGGAGCGCCGCCGTCCCGGGCACCGGCAGGAAGCCGATCTCGCCCGTGCCGCCGGAGGCCCCGCGGCGCAGGCGCCCGTCGAGCACGACCGCCGCGCCCGTGCCCACGCCCAGCCACAGCAGCACGAACGTGTCGCGGTCCCGGGCGGCGCCGTCGCGCTGCTCGGCGAGGGCGGCGAGGTTGGTCTCGTTCTCCACGATCACGCGCGCCGGGAGGCGCTCGCCGAGGGCGGCGACCAGGCTGCGGTGCCAGGCGGGGAGCGTGAGGGAGCCGCGGAGCTCACCGTCGCCGGGGTCGATCAGGCCGGGGGCGCCGACGGCGACCGTGTGCAGCCGGTCGGCGCCCGCCTCCTCCGCCGCCCGCTCCACCAGCGCCACCGCCCGTTCCACCGCGAGCCCGGTCCCCGTGCCGCCGGCGATCGGGACGGACGCCCGGGTCAGCTCCGTGCCGAGCAGATCGCAGACGACCACGGTGACGCCCTCGGTGCGTACGTCCAGGGCGGCCAGCTGGGCGCGGTCGGCGACGATGCCGTACAGGCGCGCGTTCGGGCCGCGCCGCTGCTCGCCGGCCTCCCCCACCACCGCGATCAGCCCGGCGGCCGCCAGCCGCTCCACGAGGTCGGCGACGGTCGGCCGGGACAGGCCGGTGAGCTGCTTGAGCTGCCCCGCCGTCAACGGCCCCTCCCGTTCCAGCAGGCGCAGGGCGAGCCGGTCGTTGATGGCCCGGGCGGTGCTCGGTGAGGCGGGCGGCATGCCGGGATCCTTTCAGGTCGCAGGCCGGGGGTGGATCCACTGCCCGCTGTTTATCAGGCAGGGTTCCTGATAATTTACGCGCGGCGTGTTGCAGGACCGTACCCGGGAAGCGGCGTTCCGTACGCCGGGGGCGGCAAGCCGGACAGGGGAGGATGGCTCAGGCATGGGCGAAGTGGTCTACGACGGGGGCACCGTACGGCGCGCCCGGTACGCCGTGGCCGTCGTGTTCGCGGTGCACGGCGCGGTCACCGGGTCGTTCGCCACCCGGATCCCCTGGATCCAGGACCACGCGGCGGTCGGCGCGGGCCAGCTGGGTCTCGCCCTCGCCTTCCCGGCGCTCGGCGCCTCCGTGGCGATGCCGCTCGCGAGCCGGATCACCCACGCCCTCGGCGCCCGTACGGCGCTGCGCGTACTGATCGCGCTGTGGACGCTCGCCCTGGTCCTGCCGTCCCTCGCACCGAACCTGTGGACGCTGTGCCTGGCGCTGCTCGTGTACGGCGCGACCGCGGGCATGTCGGACGTGGCGATGAACGCGCTGGGCGTCGAGGTCGAGAACCGGCTGCACAAGTCGATCATGTCCGGGCTGCACGGCATGTGGAGCGTGGGCGCCCTGGTCGGCTCGGCGGCCGGCACGCTCGCCGCACACCTGGGCTCGGACGCCCGGCTGCACCACGCGCTGGCCGCGTCGGCCCTCACCGTGCTCGGGGTGACCGCCTGCCGGTGGGTGCTCGACCTCAGGTCCGCCCAGGACGAGGAGCCGCCGCCGCGCTTCTCGCTGCCGCCCAGGTCGGCGCTGCTCATCGGCGCGGTCGGGTTCTGCGCGGTGTTCGCGGAGGGCGCGAGCCTGGACTGGTCGGCGGTCTACCTGAGGGACGAGCTGGGCACCTCGGCGGGTCTCGCGGCGGCGTCCACGACCGGCTTCATGCTGACCATGGCGCTGGCCCGGATCGCGGGCGACGCGATCGTGAACCGTTTCGGCGCGGTCCGCACGGTGCGCGTCGGCGGGGTGCTGGCCGCACTCGGTGGACTGCTCGTCGTCGTGGCGGACCGTCCGGCGGCGGCGATGGCGGGCTTCGCCCTGCTGGGCCTCGGCATCGCGGTGGTCGTCCCGCTCTGCTTCGCGGCGGCCGGGCGCAGCGGCCCGAACCCGAGCCAGGCCATCGCGGGCGTCGCCACCATCACGTACACCTCGGGTCTGGTGGCGCCGAGCGCGATCGGCACGGTGGCGGAGGCGACCAGCCTCATGGTGTCGTTCGGGCTGGTCACGTTCCTGGCGTGCGGGCTCGTCGGCTTCGCGGGCGTGCTGCGCTCCGCCGACCGGGACCGGCCGAGGATCAGCGCTCCGGACGCGGCGGTTCCGGGACCGAGGCCCTGAACGAACGGTGCCCTTCTTGCCGTCACAATGTTCGCGACAATGTTCGCGACTGTTTCGGCCAGGGACACGCACGCTCGGCCAGGGACACGCACGACGAAAGCGAAACCTCACCATGGATCTCGGCGTCCGCTGGAAGCTGCACGGAGACGGGCGCACCCCCGCGCCCGGCGCGGTCGTCCGCCCCGACGAGCGGCTCTCCTGGCCGCGCACGGCCGGGCTCGGCGCCCAGCACGTCGTGGCGATGTTCGGGGCGAGCTTCGTCGCACCCGTGCTGATGGGTCTCGACCCCAACCTCGCGATCATGATGTCGGGCGTCTCGACCATGATCTTCCTGCTTGCCACCCGCGGCCGGGTGCCCAGCTACCTCGGCTGCTCGCTCTCCTTCGTGGGCGTCGCCGCGGTGATCCGCGCGCAGGGGGGCAGCAGCGCGACGGTGACGGGCGCGGTGCTCGTCGTCGGGGCCGCGCTGTTCCTGGTGGGCCTCGCCGTGCAGAAGTTCGGCGCGCGGATCATCCACGCCGCCATGCCGCCGATCGTGACCGGCGCGGTCGTCATGCTCATCGGCTTCAACCTCGCCCCGGTCACCGCCGCCACGTACTGGCCGCAGGACCAGTGGACCGCGCTGCTGGTGATGCTGTTCACCGGTCTGGCGGTGGTGTGCCTGCGCGGTTTCTGGTCCCGGATCGCGATCTTCCTGGGACTGATCTTCGGGTACGGCATCTCCTGGGTCTTCGACCTGGTCTTCGGGCAGATCCACTCGGCGGACGCGAGCGGCAAGGTCACCGACCACTGGCGGCTCGACCTCTCCGGCGTCGGCGACGCGGCCTGGATCGGCCTGCCCGACTTCCACGGCCCGAGCTTCGAGTGGTCGGCGATCCTGGTGGCGCTGCCGGTGGTGATCGCGCTGGTCGCGGAGAACGCCGGGCACGTCAAGGCGGTCGGCGAGATGACCGGCGACAAGCTGGACGACAAGCTGGGCACGGCCATCTCGGCGGACGGCGTGGGCTCCATGCTCTCGACCGCGGTCGGCGGCCCGCCCAACACGACGTACTCCGAGAACATCGGCGTGATGGCGGCGACCCGCGTCTACTCCACGGCCGCGTACTGGGCGGCGGCGGTCTTCGCCCTGCTCTTCGGCCTGTGCCCGAAGTTCGGCGCGGTCGTGGCCGCCATCCCGGGCGGTGTCCTCGGCGGCATCACGGTCATCCTGTACGGCATGATCGGCCTGCTCGGCGCCCAGATCTGGATCAACTCCAAGGTGGACCTGCGCAATCCGCTGAACCTGGTGCCGGCCGCCGCGGGCATCATCATCGGCGTCGGCAACGTGTCCATGGACTTCACCGACAACTTCTCGCTCAGCGGTATCGCGCTCGGCACCATCGTCGTCATCACCGGCTACCACGTCCTGCGGGCCTTCGCCCCGGAGCACCTGAAGAAGCAGGAGCCGCTGCTGGACGAGGGCACCTCCTCGTACGAGGCGGGCGCGGAGCCGGACGGCCCGGGCGGGGACACGGACGCTCAGCGCGCCAGGTCGTAGGCGTAGCCGGGCGTGAACGTCCCGGCCGCGCCCCGGCAGCCGTCGGACTCGCCCGGCAGCTTGACCCACAGGTAGGCGTCGACGCGGGCCTGCCCGGTGGTGAGGGTGGGCGGCCGGCCGAGCGTGCGGCCGGCCGGGTCGCACCACTCGCCGCCGCCCGGGGCGCCGTTGCCGTTCCGGCTGGTGTCGATGACGGCGCCGAGGTCGGCGGGGCCGCCGAGGGCGTCCAGCACCCGCCGCACGTAGGCGACCTCGGCGTCCGTGCCGTTGAAGTTGGACACGTTGCTGAACACGCCGTCGGAGGACGCGGCCGAGGCGGCGCCCGCCTGCCGCAGCAGCGCCGCCTGCCGGGCCGGCGGGTGCCACGCGGAGTGCCCGGCGTCGTGGTAGACGCGGGCCCGGGGGTTCGCCGCCTTCAGGACGCGGCCCGCGCGGGCCAGCGACGCGAAGCGGTCGGCCCGCCCGTCGGCGTCGAGGCAGTCGGCCAGGGCGATCGCGTCGGGTTCCAGGATCACGACGACCTCGCCACCGCCCAGCCCGGCGGCGAACGCGTCGATCCACGCGTCGTACTCCTCCGGGCCGGACGCGCCGCCCCGTGAGGCACCGCCGCAGTCCCGGTCCCGGACGGCGTACGCCACGACGACCGGGACGCGGCCCTGGGCCGCCGCGCCCGACGTGACCGCCGCGACCCGCGCGGTGATCGTGGCCGGCGAGGGGTCGGTGAACCAGACCGCCGCCGGGTGCGCGGCGATACGGGAGTCGATGACCGCCTGCCGGGGGTCGTCCGGGTGGGCGGCGACCCAGTCCAGGACCTGCGACCCGGGATGCCGGTACAGACGGCCCGTCACGGTCGCCGGGACCGCGCGCTCCGCCCGCTCCCGCACCGTGGGCGACGGGACCGGCGGCCGCTTGGTCCGTGCGGGGACCGGCGAGGGCGTGGGCGTGGGGGCCCGCGAGGGCGTGGGGGTGATTGTGGCGGGTGAGACCGACGGTACGGCGGGCAGCGGCTCCGGAGCGGCCGAGCGGGTGATCACGGGGCGCGCCTCGTCGCGCCGGCCGTCGTCGGAGACGGCCAGCAGTCCAGTGACGGCACCGACGGCGGTCACGGCCGCGGCCGCGGCGACCATGGCGCCGCGCAGCCGGGCGGCGCGCCTGCGCCGGGCCCGCCGTCGCGCTCCACGCCCCGGCCCGCCCTCGGTCACATGTTCGGCCGGATACCGGGGACGAGCGCCTGTCACCTGCTGTTTCCCCCTCCCCCGCCGCGGACGCGTTCCCTCGTTCCGGGGAAGCGCCCCGTACGGCGGCACTGTCGCCAGCGTAGGGCTGGGACCCTGCCCCCATGGCGCAGTTCGACCATCTCACCACTGCCGTGGACACGGTCCTCTCCCGTATGCGTGCCCTCGACGCGGCCCTGCCGCGGCAGGACGGACTCGCGGTGTTCAACCGTGTCTACCTCACGGTCACCGAAGAGGTGGACCGGCGCGTGGACACGGGACTCCTCCCGGACACCGAGGCCGCGATCACGCTGGACGTGCACTTCGCCGAGCGCTACCTGACGGTGGCCGAAGGGGCTCCCGCGCCCGCCTGCTGGCGGCCGCTGCTGCGCTCCCGGCACCATCCCGGCGTGCGTGCCGTGCAGTTCGCGCTCGCGGGCATCAACGCGCACGTCGGGCACGATCTCGCGCTCGCCGTCGTGGACACCTGCCGGGCACTCGGCTGCGAACCCGTCGACCTGGAGGACGAGTACGACCACATCGGTGACGTCCTCGTCGCGCTGGAGGAGCGCATCCGCGAGGACCTGATGCCGGGCCCGGACCTGCTCCAGCTCGCCGATCCGCTGACCCATCTGCTCGGCTGCTGGTGCCTGGAACGGGCGCGTGACGCCGCCTGGTCGGCGGCCCGGACCCTGTGGGCGCTGCGCGGACTGCCGGACCTCGCCGAGGAGTGCGGGCGGCGCCTGGACGCGACGGTGGGCCTCGCGGGCCGGATGCTGCTCACCCCCCTGCCGGACCGGTGACCCGCGGCGCGGGCGCGGTCAGTCCTCGGGCAGCTCCACCGGTGCCAGGTCGTCGTACACGTCGCCGGGCCCGGGGTTCGACGGGTCGGTCGCCCCGCCGAAGTGGTGCATGACACCCCAGACGGCGTTGAGCGCGGTCTGGACGGCGCCCTCGGCCCAGCCCGCCGTCCACGAGATGTCGTCGCCGGCCAGGAAGACACCCCGCTTGTCCGCGGGCAGCCGGTCCTGCACGAAGTGCGTGAACAGGCGCCGCTGGTAGCGGTAGTGGCCCGGCAGGTTGGCCTTGAACGCGCCCATGAAGTACGGCTCGTTCTCCCAGGACACGGTCACCGGGCTGCCGATGACGTGCTTGCGGATGTCGACCTTCGGATAGATCTCGCCGAGCGACTTCAGCATCACCTCCAGCCGCTCGTTCGCGGACAGCGGCAGCCACTTCAGGCTGTCGTCGCACCAGGTGTAGGAGAGGCAGATGACGGCGGGCCGGTCGGGGCCGTCGTCGAGGAGGTACGTACCGCGTGTCATCCGGTCCGTCAGCGTCATCGACATGACATCGCGGCCGGTGTACTCGTCCTTGTCCAGCCAGAACGGCCGGTCCACGGGCACGAAGAGCTTGCTGGACTCCATGTAGTGGGTGCGCTCGATGGCCGTCCAGTGGTCGATCGGGAACAGCGCGTCGTCGCAGGCGATCTTGGAGAGCAGCATCCAGGACTGGGCGGTGAAGACCGCCGCCCGGTACGTACGGATGTCGCCGTGCGCGTCGGTGACGGTGATCCGGTCGCCCGCCGTACGGCTCAGCCGGGTGACGGCCGGGCGGGGCTCTCCGCCGGCGTGCAGCGTGGCCAGCGAGGTGCCGTACGGCCAGTGCACGATCTTCTCCGGCGCGCGCTCCCACAGCCGCAGCGGCAGCTGCTGGGAGCCGCCGACGATGCCCCGGTGGTGGTCGTCCGCCTCGGTGTAGACGACCCGGAGGATCTCCAGGACGGAGTTCGGGAAGTCGGTGTCCCAGCCGCCCGTGCCGAAGCCGACCTGGCCGAAGATCTCCCGGTGCCGGAAGGACCGGAAGGCCTCCGACGCGCAGAGGAACCCGTAGAAGGTCTGGTTGTCGAGCTCCTCGACCAGCCGTGACCAGAGCTCCCGGATGCGCGGCACGTCGCGTGTCCGCAGCGCCCGGTTCATGTCGGAGAACGCGGCGTCCTCCTCCAGGCACCGCGCCCAGGCGTCCGCCACGTCCCGGTAGACCTGCGGCAGGTCGTCGAGGGTCTCGGCGTAGTGGGTCTCGCCCTTGAGGTCGACGACGGTCGAGGGCGTGGCGGGCGAGAGGGGGTTGGGGAAGGGCCGGGTCTCCAGTCCCACCAGGTCGATGTAGTGCCGCAGGGCCGTCGAGGACGGCGGGAAGCGCATGGCACCCAGCTCCGCGGTGAGCGACGGGTCGCAGCCGTCGAAGCCCACGGTGCGCAGCCGGCCGCCGAGCCGGTCGGCCTCGTACACGACGGGCCTGAGCCCCATCTTCATCAGCTCGTACGCCGTCACCAGGCCGGACAGCCCGCCGCCGATGACGGCGACCTCGGTGCCGTGCTCGGTCGCGGGGATCTGCCCGAGGCCCGCCGGGTGGGCGAGGAAGTCGTCGTACGCGTACGGGAAGTCCGGCCCGGACATGGTGATGGGCGGCTGGGCGTCGGCGTGCTGGACGACGGCGTGGGGCACCGTGGACGTCATGGGGTACGGACTCCTTGCACGGTATGCGCGATGAAGGCGGGGACGACTCAGGCGAGGGAGCCGTAGAGACCGGGACGGCGGTCCGCCAGGTACGGGTTGCCCTCGCGCGAGGCGGCGAGGAGGACGGGGTCGACGTCACCGAGGAGCAGCTCCTCGGCGCGCCCCGCCCGGGCGCGGGCCACACCGTCGGGCGCGGCCAGGGCGGACAGGCCGACGAACTCGAAACCCCCCTCCTGGCCGACCCGGTTCACGTACGCGATGTACATCTGGTTCTCGAAGGCGCGCACCGGGACGAGGCTCTCGGCGACGAACTGGAAGGGGTGCATCTGCGCCGTGGGCACCAGCAGGAGGTCCGTGCCCGCGAGGGCGTGGGCCCGGACGGTCTCCGGGAACTCCACGTCGTAGCAGATCATCAGCCCCACGCGGAGGCCGTCGAGCTCCGCCTGCACGACCGGCCGGTCGCCCGGGGTGAAGTGGTCGCGCTCGAAGGGGCCGAAGAGGTGGGTCTTGCGGTAGTTGGCGAGGCGGACGCCGTCGGCGGAGACCAGCTGGACGGAGTTGAAGACCGTCCCGTCGTCGGCGCGCTCGGGATAGCCGTAGGCGACGGCGAGGCCGTGCCGTGCGGCGGTCTCCGCGACGGCGTCCGCCGCGTCACCGTCGGCGGGCTCGGCCAGCCGGCCGACGCCGTCGCCGATCGCGTACCCGGTGAGGAACATCTCCGGCGCGACGAGCAGCGCGGCCCCCGCCGCCGCGGCCCGGCCCGCACTCGCGTCGAGCGCCCGGAGGTTCGCGGCGACCGAGCCGGGGCGGCCGGAGCTCTGGAGCAGGGCGGTGCGCATACGGGTTCCTCACCGGGCCGGGGGGACGAGGGGAAGGGGAAGCGGGCACCGGTGCGCCGGTGGCGGGTGTCGGCCCAGTCAGACGCTACGGTCGGGCGGCAGTGGCGGACAAGCGGCAGCCGTTGCGCACCGGTGGGCGAATCGTTGCGCGCTCAGCGGGTCCCGCGGCGATTCATTGCGCCCCCGTGGCGGCCGGCCGCCGGGCCACCAGCAGCAGCGCCGTGACCAGGTACGGCAGCATGAACAGGGCGAAGGCCGAACCGTGCGACGTGGCCGACGCCGTCACCGCGTACGCCCCGTACACACCGACGGTGGCCGCCTCGGTGCCCACCCCGGCCACCGAGGTGAGGGTGGCGCGGCCCTCGCCCTCGATGCGCTGCTGCAGCCGGGCGTCGGCCAGCACGTGCGCCAGCTGGAAGCCGCCGAAGGCCAGGGCGACCAGCACCAGCGCGAGGGGTGTGCCCGCCGCCGCGCCGGCGGCCAGGGCCAGCGCGGAACCCGCCAGCAGCCCGGCCAGCCCGGTGGAGCCGAGGCGCTCCCCCGCCCCGGCCAGCAGCCCGCCCGCCGTGGCCGCGCCCCAGACCAGGAGCAGCAGCCAGGGGACGGTGCTGTCGGCGACCCCGGTGTCGCGCACCAGCAGCGGCGTGTACTCGTCCAGCGCGCCCCACACGGCGGTGACGGCCGGGACGAGCAGCAGCGCACCGCGTACGGACGGATTGCCGCGGGCCTCGGCGAGGCCGGCGCGCAGGGTGCCGGCCCAGCCGCCCCCGGCCGCCCGGTCCGCCGTCCCCTCCCGGTTCCGGTGCTCGGGGAGCCGGGTGGCGACCGCCGAGGTCAGCAGGCAGGCGACGACACTGGCCAGCCCCACGGCCTCGTATCCACCGAGGGCGAGAACCGGTCCGGCCAGCGCCATCGCCGCCATCACGCCCAGCAGCGCGGCGGCCCGGGAGCGGCCCATGACGCGGGCGTAGCGGTCGGCCGCGCCGAGCCGGTCGAGCTCCTCGTACACCAGCGCCTCCAGCGCGCCGGAGCCGAGGGCTCCGCTGACGCCCCAGAGCACGAAGCCGGCCGCGAACGCCCCGTACGAGGGAAACAGCACCCACAGGCCGAAGCCCGCGGCGCCCAGCAGTGGCCCGGTCCACAGCAGCAGCCGCCGGGAGACGGTGTCGGCCCAGACGCCGGACGGGATCTCCAGGAGGACGCCCGTCAGGGACCACAGGGCGAAGAGGGAGGAGATCTGCCCGACCGAGAGACCGGTGTCGGCGAAGAGCAGCGCGTACACCGGGTAGAGCAGGAGGAGGTCGCCGAGGAACGCGTAGCCGTACAGCGTGGCCGTCAGCCGCCGGATCCCGGTGGAGGTGGTGCCGGGCACATGCGCAGGTAAGTGGGTCATGGGGCCTTCCCGCAGGCACAGGAACGTATCGGACGCCGGAGGTACGGCGCCCGGGGCGGCCCACGGGAGGCACGGCTCGGGAATCAATGTCGCCAGGTCATGGAACGGATGCTATTCAATGGCCCCCGCGCCCTGTAAAGGGGCGCGGGGCTGTATCGATATGCGGCTCCGCCGCGTAGGCGCGGCCGGCCACGACGAACCCGCAGCCGCCACGCGACGGCTCACCCCGAGCTCTCAGGCGCCTCGAAAGACGACCTCCGCACCAGCGGCGACAGCACCAGCACCGACTTCGTCCGCTCCACGAACGGCTCCCCCGCGATCCGCTCCAGCACCCGCTCGAAGTGCCGCATGTCGGAGGCGAGGACCTGCACCACCGCGTCCGCGTCCCCCGTGACGGTGGAGGCTGAGGCGATCTCCCGGTACCGCTCCAGGCCGCGCCGGATGGTCTCCGGCGAGGTGTTGCGCCGGCAGTAGATCTCGACGAACCCCTCGGTCCGCGGGCCGAGCGCGGCCGGGTCCACGCGGACGGTGAAGCCGGTGATGACCCCGGCGGCGCGCAGCCGGTCCACGCGGCGTTTCACCGCGGGCGCGGACAGGCCGACCAGCTGTCCGATGTCGGCGTAGGAGCGGCGGGCGTCCTCGGCGAGGGCCTGCACGATGCGTTCGTCGAGATCGTTCAGCACGGCGGGGTGATCACTCTTCGGCGTTGGCGGCGAGACGGGAGCGGCGGTAGCCGTAGCTGAAGTAGAACACGAGCCCGATCACCATCCAGATCCCGAAGACGATCCAGGTGACGACGGAGAGGCTGCTCATCATCCAGAGGCAGAAGGCGAAGCCGAGCGCGGGCAGCAGCGGCGACAGCGGCAGCCGGAAGGTACGTGGCATGTCCGGGCGGGTCCGCCGTAGCACCACGACGGCCACGTTGACGAGCGCGAAGGCGAACAGCGTGCCGATGCTGGTCGCGTCGGCCAGCTGGCCGAGCGGGACGGCGGCGGCGAGCACCCCGCAGAACAGGGAGACGAGGACGGTGTTGGCGCGTGGCGTACCGCTCTTCGCGTGCACGCGCGAGAACGCCTTGGGCACCAAGCCGTCGCGGGACATGGCGAACAGGATGCGGGTCTGGCCGTACAGCACGGTCAGGACGACGCTGGCGATGGCGATGACCGCGCCGGCCGCGAGCAGCGTGCCCCAGAAGGCGTCCCCGGTGACGTCCTTCATGATCCCGGCGAGGGCGGCCTCCGAGCCGTCGAACTCCTGCCAGGGCCGCGCCCCGACGGCGACGGCGGCGACGAGGACGTACAGCGTGGTGACGATCAGCAGCGAGAGCATGATCGCGCGGGGCAGGTCGCGCTGCGCGTTCTTCGCCTCCTCGCCCGCGGTGGAGGCCGCGTCGAAGCCGATGTACGAGAAGAACAGGGTGGCCCCGGCGGCGCTGACGCCGGCCATGCCGAGCGGCATGAAGTCCGCGTAGTTGCCGGAGCGGAAGCCCATGACGCCGATCACGCAGAACAGCAGCAGCGCGGCGATCTTCACGACCACCATGACCGTGTTGGCGCGGGCGGACTCCCGGGCACCGCCGAGCAGGAACACCATCGCGAGCAGGACCACGAGCAGCGCGGGCAGGTTGAAGACGCCGCCGTCGCCGGGCGGGGCGGAGAGCGCGGCGGGGATGGTGACGTCGATGGTGCCGTCGAGCAGCTCGTTGAGGTACTCGCCCCAGCCGACCGCGACCGCGGCCACCGACACGCCGTACTCCAGGATCAGGCACCAGCCGCAGATCCAGGCGATGAGCTCGCCCATCGTGGCGTACGCGTACGAGTAGGAGGACCCGGAGACCGGGATGGTGCCCGCGAGCTCGGCGTAGGACAGGGCGGAGAACAGCGCGGTGAGGCCGGCGATCACGAAGGACAGCGTGACGGCGGGGCCGGCGTCGGGCACCGCCTCGCCGAGCACCACGAAGATGCCGGTGCCGAGCGTGGCACCGATGCTGATCATGGTGAGCTGCCAGAGGCCGAGGGAGCGGCGGAGCGAGCCGCCCTCGCCCCGGCCGCTCTCCGCGACCAGCCGCTCCACGGGCTTGCGCCGCATCAGGCGGGCGCCCGCCGAGGGCGGGGCGGAGGGCTTCGGGGACTGCGGGGGTGCGCCTGGGTCGAGCACGCGTCGGCTCCTTGATCGCTGCCGGTGGGGGGCGGAACGGGCGGCACCCTGTGTGTTGCGCGGACCGTTTCGACTGCTGCGGTTGTTGCGTGGCCCTCATACTTATGAGGACCTCTGTATACGATACGGCCTTTGCGGGACGAAACGGCCCCCGCCTCCCGGAACCGGGACGACGGGGGCCGTATGCGTGAGAAGCCGGGGGCCTCAGCTCCAGCTGGCGTGCAGCGGCTTGCCCTCGGCGTAGCCGGCCGCGCTCTGGATGCCGACGACGGCCCGCTCGGCGAACTCCTCCAGGGAGGCGGCGCCCGCGTAGGTGCAGGAGGAGCGGACGCCCGCGATGACCGAGTCGATCAGGTCCTCGACGCCCGGGCGGTCCGGGTCGAGGAACATGCGCGAGGTGGAGATGCCCTCCTCGAACAGCGCCTTGCGGGCGCGGTCGTACGCCGACTCCTCGCTCGTGCGGTTGCGGACCGCGCGCGCGGAGGCCATGCCGAAGGACTCCTTGTACAGGCGCCCGTCGGCGGCCTGCTGGAGGTCACCGGGGGACTCGTAGGTGCCCGCGAACCAGGACCCGATCATGACGTTGGAGGCGCCGGCGGCCAGCGCCATCGCCACGTCGCGGGGGTGCCGGACGCCACCGTCGGCCCACACGTGCTTGCCGTACTTCCTCGCCTCGGCCGCGCACTCCAGGACCGCCGAGAACTGCGGGCGGCCCACGCCGGTCATCATCCGGGTGGTGCACATGGCGCCGGGGCCGACCCCGACCTTGATGATGTCCGCACCGGCGTCGACGAGGTCCTTGACGCCCTCGGCGGCGACGATGTTGCCCGCCACGATCGGCACCTGCGGGTCGAGCGCCCGCACGGTGCGGATCGCGCTGATCATCGACTCCTGGTGGCCGTGCGCCGTGTCGATGACGAGGGTGTCGACGCCCGCGTCGAGGAGCTGCTTGGCCTTGCCGGCGACGTCGCCGTTGATGCCGACGGCGGCGGCGACGCGGAGGCGGCCGCGTCCGTCGACGGCCGGGGTGTAGAGGGTGGCGCGCAGGGCGCCCTTGCGGGTGAGGATGCCGGCGAGCCGGCCGTCGGCGTCCACGGCGGGGGCGTAACGGCGGTTGGCGGCGTCGAGCGACTGGAAGGCCTCGCGCGGGTCGATGTCCGCGTCGAGGAGGACCAGGTCCTTGGACATGACCTCGGAGAGCTGCGTGAAGCGGTCCACGCCGGAGAGGTCGGTGTCGGTGACCACGCCGACCGGCCGGTGTTCCTCGTCCACGACGACGCCCGCGTTGTGCGCCCGCTTGGGCAGCAGGGCCAGGGCGTCGGCGACCGTCTGGTGGGGGCTGAGCACGATGGGGGTGTCCAGCACCAGGTGGCGGCTCTTGACCCCGGCTATGACATCGGTGACGACCTCGATCGGGATGTCCTGCGGGATGACGACGAGCCCGCCGCGCCGGGCGACGGTCTCGGCCATCCGCCGGCCCGCGATGGCGGTCATGTTGGCCACGACGAGCGGGATGGTCGTGCCCGTGCCGTCCGGGGAGGCGAGGTCCACGGCCTGACGGGAACCGACCGCGGAGCGCCGCGGCACCATGAACACGTCGTCGTACGTCAGGTCGTACGCGGGCCGGATGTCATTGAGGAAACGCACGTGCTGCACATCCCAGTCGTTCAGAGGTGGCCCCCGACAGGTCAGCCAGGGGGAGAAGCACGTACTTCATTGTCCCATGAGGATCGGTATGCCCGGTCTTGAATAATCATCCAGGATGGTCCGGGTGACCCTCGGAGGATCCTCCGAGTGAACGGCGGCGGCCGGCGTCCTCAGGCGCTGCCCGCCGCTCCCCGGGGCGGGCCGTCAGAGGCCGTCCGGGTCCGTGCGGTTCAGCGCCGGTGCGGGCGCGGGGCCCGCCAGCAGCAGGTGGTCGGCGGCCGACGTGTCCGTGACCAGGCTGGTCACCAGGCCCGACCGCAGGACGGCGTCGATCGCGGCCGCCTTGCGCTGGCCGCCCGCGATCGCGACGACCTCGGGGACACGGCGCAACTGGTCGGCCTTGACCGTGATGCACCGCTCACCCAGGTCGTGCCCGACGCTGCGGCCGTCGGAGTCGAAGAGGTGCGCGGACATCTCGGCGGCGACGCCCAGGGAGGCGTAGTGGGAGCGTTCCTCCTCGCTGAGCATGTCGTGCACCGTGGAGATGCCCGCCTCCCAGGAGCCGATGGAGACACAGGCGACCGTGACCTTGTCGAAGTACTCGAAGGCGCGGGCGATCCCGGTCTGGTGGCGCAGCGCGTCCGCGGTGGCCGCGTCGGGCAGGAGCATCGGGGCGTAGATCGGGTGGGCGTCGCCGCCGGCGACCTGGGCGGCCCGTCGTACCGCTTCGACGGAGCCGCGCTCGGCCGTGCCCGCGTCGTACACCCCCGTCAGCTGCACCACCGTGCAGGGCGGCAGCCGGTCGAGGGCGGCCGCCATGTGGATGGTGGAACGCCCCCAGGCGAGGCCGAGGACGTCTCCCTCGGTCACCAGTTCGGCGAGGAGGTCCGCGGCGACCTCGCCGAGGTTCTCCGGATCGGGTGACTGGTCCGCTTCGGCCGGGGACTCGACGACCACGGCGTGCCGCAGGCCGTAGCGGGCGCGCAGCGCGTCGGAGCGCTCGGCGTCCAGCTCGGCCGGGACACGGATCTCGATGCGCACGAGATCCCGTTCGAGGGCGGTCTCCAGGACCCGGGCCACCTTGAAGCGGCTGACGCCGAACTCCTCGGCGATCTGGATCTTGGATTTGCCCTCGAGGTAGAAGCGGCGGGCCATGGCCGCCGCCTGCACCAGCTCGGCGGGTCCCATCCGCATGGCTGACCGGCCCGCCGTCATACCCGACACGGCCTTCTCCTCACTGCTGTTCACATCCTGGATACGCCGTTCATCCTTGCAGATCCGGCTTGTTCGATCAGCCCGGACGGTCGGCGTTCACGTTCCCTTGGCCCGTGGGCCACGCGTCCGCCGGTACGCCGGGCTCGCTGATCGAACGTTCCGGACGCCGCCCCGGGTTCCTGACCGGGCGTTCGGCGGCCCGAGGAGATCTGGGAGCGCTCGTCGCGGAGATCAGTGCGCGCGCCCGGCGCGGCTCAATGTGCACACGCCCAGCCGGCCGCCGCCGTGGCCGACCGCGCCCGCTCGCGCAGCGCGCGGACCGCTTCCGCCGGGTCCTCGGCGCCGTACACGGCGGATCCGGCGACGAAGACGTCGGCGCCCGCCTCGGCGCAGCGCTCGATGGTGGAGGCCGAGACGCCGCCGTCCACCTGCAGCCACATCTCCAGGCCGTGCTTGGCGATCAGCTCACGGGTGCGGCGGATCTTCGGCAGCATGATGTCCAGGAACGCCTGGCCGCCGAAGCCGGGCTCGACCGTCATGATCAGCACCATGTCGAGCTCCGGCAGCAGGTCCTCGTACGGCTCGATGGGCGTCGCGGGCTTCAGCGCCATCGAGGCCCGGGCCCCCTTCGCCCGGATCTCCCGGGCGAGACGCACCGGGGCGGCGGCCGCCTCGGCGTGGAAGGTCACGGAACCGGCCCCCGCCTCGACGTACCGGGGCGCCCACCGGTCGGGCTGCTCGATCATCAGGTGGCAGTCCAGCGGCGTGTCCGTCGCCCGCGCGAGGGATTCCACGACCGGCACACCGAGCGAGAGGTTGGGGACGAAGTGGTTGTCCATGACGTCGACATGGAGCCAGTCGGCTCCCTCGACCGCCCTCGCCTCCTCGGCGAGTCGGGCGAAGTCGGCGGACAGGATGCTGGGGTTGATCTGCGCGGCCATGCCCCAAGCCTGCCATGCCCGGACCGGGGTGTTCTCCCCGGTCCGCACCAGGCCGGCGGATACGGGAACGGGCCGGCCTCGGCCGCTTTGCCGTGGCGCCCCCGCGCGGCACGACGACGGCCGTCCGCTGCCGGCCACTCCTCCGCGTCCTGCCGGATCGGCGCCACGTCGAGGCCGTCGTATCCCCGCACGGCCCGGCCCGGACGGACACGTCGTCTATGTGGGGTCGTGCTCCACGGCGACGCTGCCCCTCCCTCCCGCGCGCCGGCTTCCTGGAGGCGCCCGCCCCGCTGCGCACGGTGCTGCGGGGCGGGCGAGTACACCGCCGGCTGGCGCACCGCGGTCCCCGTGCAGGCGGCGCTCGCCCGCTTCGTCGACGACGGGCCGTTCGCCCGGCTCGTCCGTCGGACGCAGCACACGTACGCGACCCGGCACCGGGCCGTCACCCGCGCGTTCACCGGCCGCTTCACGGACCTGGCCGAGTGGTGCCGTCCGCCGCGGGCCCGTGCGACCGGCATGGCGGTCCACACCCTGGCGGAGGTGGCCGCGATCCGCGCCGCGTGCCCGGACCGTCCGGGGCCCGCTGAGCGCGGCGGTCAGCCCGTCCGGCGGACGATCGCCAAGTACATCGCGTCCGTGCCGTGCAGGTGCGGCCACAGCTGTACGTCCGGGCCGTCACCGAGGGCCGGTACACCTTCCAGCAGCGGCCGGGCGTCGATCAGTTCGGCCCCGGAGCCGTACTGCCTCAGCACGTCGTCCACCACCGCGCGGGTCTCGGCGAGGTGCGGCGAGCAGGTCGCGTAGCCGACGACGCCGCCGACCCGTACGGAGTCCAGCGCCGTCCGCAGCAGTGAGCGCTGCAACGGCGCGAACCCCTCCAGGTCCTCCGGCCGCCGCCGCCAGCGCGCCTCGGGCCGGCGCCGCAGCGCGCCCAGCCCCGTGCAGGGCACGTCCATGAGCACCCGGTCGAAACTGCCGGGGCGCCAGGGCGGGCGGGTCCCGTCGGCGGCGATCACCTGGTACGGGCCGGGGTTGCCGTCGAGGGCCTGCGCGACCAGGCCCGCCCGGTGCGGCTGCTTCTCCGAGGCGAGCAGCACGGCACCGCGCTCGGCAGCGAGCCCGGCGAGCAGCGCCGCCTTGCCGCCGGGGCCCGCGCAGCCGTCCAGCCAGGCCCGGTCCGGCCCGTCCAGCGGGGCGTTGGCGAGGGCGAGGGCGACGAGCTGGCTGCCCTCGTCCTGCACGCCCGCGCGGTTGGCCCGTACGGCGTCCAGGGCGCCCGGTTCGCCGCCCTCGCTGAGCCGTACGGCGTACGGGGACCAGCGGCCGGGAAGCACGGTGTCCTCGCCGAGCGTGTCGAGCAGCTCGTCGGCGGTGATCCGTCCGGGGCGGGCGACGAGGGTGACCTCGGGCCGCTCGTTGTCGGCCTCGAGCAGGTCCTCGATGCCGGCCCGGCCGCCGCCGAGGGAGTCCCACAGCGCGGAGACCACCCAGCGGGGGTGCGAGTGGACGACGGCGAGGTGGTCCTCGGGGTCTTCGTCGTAGGGCGGTGCGACCCGCTCGACCCACGCGTCGAGATCGTGCTGGGCGACCTTGCGCAGCACGGCGTTGACGAACTTGGCGCGCCCGTCGCCGAGCACCACCCGCGCGAGCTCCACGGTCGCGGAGACGGCGGCGTGACTGGGGATGCGCGTGCCCAGCAGCTGGTGCACGCCGAGGCTGAGCACGTCGAGCACCGGCGGGTCGACCTCGCGCAGCGGCCGGTCGACGCAGGCCGCGATGACGGCGTCGTACGTGCCCTGCCGGCGCAGCGTCCCGTAGACCAGTTCGGTGGCCAGCGCCGCGTCACGCGCGTCGAACTTCTCCGGCCCCTCCTTCTCGCGCGCCTTGCGCAGCAACGGGGGCAGGACGAGGTTCGCGTACGCGTCCCGCTCGTCCACCGCGCGCAGCGCCTCGAAGGCGAGCATGCGGACGGGGTCCTTCTGGGGCCGACGGTAGGGCTTGCCGGGCCTGCGCGGCCGACGGGACTGCTCACTCACGAAAAAGGTGCTCCGGGACAAAGGGGGAGGGAACGAAGGGTGCCTCCCAGCGTACGTCGTGGGGGTGCGGCGGGACGGCGCGGCCGTCGGCCGGGCGCCCGCCACCGGTCAGGACCCGAGGATCTCCCCCGACGCGATCCGCACCCCGCGGGCCCAGTCGGCGGCGCGCATCGGCTTCTTGCCCTGTGCCTGCACCCACAGCAGCTCGACGGCGTACGAGCCGGTCCCGGCGTGCACGCTGTTCTTGCCGACCTCGAGCGCCCCGGGGGCGAGGCCGGTGCGCTCGGGCACGGGCCCGACCTGGACGAGCTTGAGGCGCTCACCGCGGAACGTGGTCCACGCGCCGGGGGCGGGCGCGCAGCCCCGTACCACCCGGTCGACGCGGAGCGCGGGCGCCGACCAGTCGACCTGGGCGTCCTCGACGGTGATCTTGGGGGCGAGGGAGACGCCCTCGGCGGGCTGCGGCACGGCCTCCAGGGTGCCGTCCTCGATCCCGTCCATCGTCGCGGCCAGCAGCCCCGACCCGGCCAGGGCGAGCCGGGTGAGGAGGTCGCCGCTGGTGTCGGTGGGGCGGACCGCCTCGGTGACGGTGCCGTACACGGGCCCGGAGTCGAGCCCCTCCTCGATGAGGAAGGTCGAGGCACCGGTGATCTCGTCCCCCGCCATGACCGAGTGCTGCACGGGGGCGGCGCCGCGCCAGGCGGGCAGCAGCGAGAAGTGCAGGTTGACCCAGCCGTGGACGGGGATGTCGAGCGCGACGCGGGGCAGCAGGGCGCCGTACGCCACCACGGGGCAGCAGTCGGGCGCGATCTCCCGCAGCCGCGCGAGGAACTCCTCGTCCCGGGGCCGGTGCGGCTTGAGCACCTCGATGCCGGCCTCCTCCGCCCGCTGCGCGACGGGGCTCGCGACCAGCCGCCGACCGCGTCCCGCCGGCGCGTCGGGACGCGTGACGACGGCGGCCACCTCGTGCCGCCCGGAGGCGATCAGGGCGTCCAGGGCGGGAACGGCGACCTCGGGCGTACCGGCGAAGACGAGCTTCATGAGTGACTGTGGGCCTCTCGGGCGGGAGTGCGGAACGGTCCCCACCGGGTCCGGAGACCGGGCCGGGGGACGGCGCAACAGTCTATGGGGCGGGGGCGCGCAGGGCGCGGGAGCGGGGTGCGTGGACGGAGCGCGTGAACGGGGCACGGCACGGCAGCCGTCCGGCGGCACCGGCCCCGGCCGGCGGCACGTCAACGTCACAAGCGCGTACACGCCACGCAGGGGCGTATGCATATGCCCCCACGCCCCTGCAGCGTGACCACAAACCAACGAGCGCGTTGGTCAAGAAGGAGTTGACCAAACGGGCCGCGATCGCGGCCGTCCTTTTCCACGCCACGCCGGTTCGAGAGGCTTGTTCATGGCCGACCACGCAACCCACGACGCCCAGGCCCGCGCCAGCCTGCACTTGCTGGTGCGGGACATCGAGCGGGTCCGCCGGCAGGTGGACGCACTGCGCACCCTCACCGCTCAGCTGGGCAACGTCTACCGTCCGCGCCGCTCCGGCCCGTCCACGGGCTTCGTCGTCTACGGACGCGCCCCCGCCCCGACCGTCCGCCTCGCCCAGGAACTGCGCGACAGTGTGGAGACCCTGGTCACGGCGGCCGTGGACTTCGACCGCTCACTGGGCTTCTCGTGGGACGCGGTGGGCTCCGCGCTGGGCGTCACCAAGCAGGCGGTGCACCGCCGCTACGGGGCCCGCCGCACCACCGCCCCGAGCCCGGCCGAGACCGAACGCGCCACCGAACCCCCGGGCAACCGCACGGTCAACATCAGCACGTCCCTTCCCTCCGTCCCCACCGTCCCGGCGGCCCGCTCGATGCCGGCCCAGTTGCCCGCCCAGCTGCCGGCCCCGTTGCCGACCCAGATGCCGACCCAGCCGACGGCGGGGAGCCCGACGCTCCGCGACGAGGCCCGGCCGACGGCCTTCCCGGGCCCCCGCAACGGCTGACCCTTCATCCCGCCCGACGACTGCCTCCCCGCGCCCGCCGGGAGGCAGTCGCGCTCCGTGCCGCCACTGGGCCCGCACCCCGGCCGACCGCCTGGCGGCGCGACGCACGCCGCGCGCGGTGCCCGGTGACCTCACCCGATGTCCGGCGGATCGACACGGATCCGTACCGTCTCGCTCCCCCCGCGCGCCAGCCGGGCCGCCTGCGCGTTCTTCAACGCGGTGGCCAGCGCGGCACCGCTGCCCGGCGGCACCCTGATCAGCGCCCGCTCCCACCGCTCCCCCGGCGGTGGCGCCCCCACCGGCCGGGGCCGTCCGGCCTCCGGGACGGGCAGCGGGACGGGCCCCAGTACCGAGGCGTCCGGCGGCAGTTCGGTACCGACGAGGAAGTCGGCCACCGCCTGAGCCGTCCCCGACACCGCGGCCATCCGTGACACGGGCGGGAACCCCAGCTCGGCCCGCTCGGCGAGTTCCCGTACCGCGTGCCCCACCGGGTCCCACCGCACCAGCGCCTGCACAGGCCGCAGCGTCGGCTCGGCGACGATGACCACTGTCCCGCCGGCCCCCTGGCCCCGTACCAGCGCCGCCGCGCCGATCCAGCGTCGCAGCGCGTCCTCCCCGGCCCGCAGGTCGGGCCGGCCGAGCATGGCCCAGCCGTCGAGGAGGAGCGCGGCCGCGTACCCGCCCTCGGCGACCGGCTCGGCGCCCGGGGTACTCACCACGAGCGCGGGCGCGGCCGGCACGGTGTCCAGGACGTGCTCCCGCCCGGAGGTGCGGACCGGCACCGCGGGGAAGGCCCGCCCCAGTTCCTCGGCGGTCCGCCGGGCCCCCACGATCTGGGCACGCAGCCGGAAGCCACCGCACTCCGGGCAGTGCCAGTCGGCCTCCACCCGCCCGCACCAGCCGCACCGCAGCGCCCCGGCGTCCTCGGCCTGGAGCGGCCCCGCGCACTGCCGGCACCGCGCGGGCTCCCGGCACCGCGCGCAGGCCAGCCGGGGTACGTAGCCCCGCCGGGGCACCTGCACGAGCACCGGGCCCTGCCGCAGCGCGTCGCGCGCCACCTGCCAGGCGAGGCTCGGCAGCCGGGCCGCCCGCGCCGCCTCGTCCCGGGCCAGCTCGGCGTCGCCCACGGTGCGCACCAGGGGCGCCGCCGCCCGGACCTGTTCCCGGTCGGCGACGAGCGGCGCCGCCCAGCCGCTCTCGACGAGCTGGGCGGCCTCGACCGTGCAGTTCCAGCCACCGAGCAGGAAAGCAGACTTGTCCCGGGAGGCCCGCAGCTCCAGCACTTCCCGCACATGGGGGAAGGGCGCGTGGTCGTCACCGTGGCCGGCGTCCCCGTCGTCCCAGACCACCACGAGCCCGAGGTCGCGCACCGGGGCGAACATGGCCGCCCGCGTGCCCACGACGGCCCGTACGGCCCCGCGCCGTACGGCGAGCCACTCCCGGTACCGCCGCTCCTGACCCGCGTCGGCGGTGAGCAGGGCGTGCTGCCCCTCGCCGAGCAGCTCCCGCAGCGCCGCGTCGACCCGGGACGCGGGCCGGCCGGCCGGTACGACGACCAGCGCCCCGCGACCCGACGCGAGCGTGGCCTGGACGGCCCGCCCGATCTCCTCGGCCCACCCGGGTCCCGGCAGGGCGGTCCACACGGCACGCGGCGCGCCCCCGGCGGCGAGGGCACGCAGGAAGTCGGGCCCCCGCCCGTACCGCCGCCACGACCCCGGCTCG
>NZ_JAVRHI010000312.1:0-47051 GCF_034105845.1 Streptomyces sp. CRN 30
GCGGCCCGCCGGGGCCCGACGGTCCGGCCGGGCCGTCGGACAGGTCGGGCTTCTCGCCCTGCGGCCGCCGGGCGCGGTAGGCCGCCCGGTACGCCGCCGGGGACGAGCCGAGCTGCCGGCGGAAGTGGCCGCGCAGGGCCACCGGCG
The DNA here is from genome assembly GCF_034105845.1 of Streptomyces sp. CRN 30. Classification (NCBI taxonomy): domain Bacteria; kingdom Bacillati; phylum Actinomycetota; class Actinomycetes; order Kitasatosporales; family Streptomycetaceae; genus Streptomyces; species Streptomyces sp. CRN 30. The sequence goes on from NZ_JAVRHI010000312.1 coordinate 148, forward strand.
AACGGAAGCCGCAGCGGCCCGCCACCTCGTCCACCGAGTAGTCCGACGTCTCCAGCAGCCGCTGTGCCTGGAGCACCCGCTGGGTGATCAGCCACTGCAGGGGAGCGCTCCCCGTGAGCGACCTGAAGCGCCGGTCGAAGGTGCGCCGGCTCATGTACGCGCGCGCCGCGAGCGTCTCCACGTCGAACTGCTCGTGGAGGTGCTCCAGTGCCCAGGCGACGACCTCGGCGAGCGGGTCGGCGCCGATCTCCTCCGGTAAAGACCGGTCGAGATAGCGTTCCTGGCCGCCGCTGCGGCGCGGCGGTACCACCAGGCGGCGGGCGAGTGCGCCCGCTGCCTCGCTCCCGTGGTCCGAGCGCACGATGTGGAGGCAGAGGTCGATGCCGGCCGCCGTGCCCGCGGAGGTCAGGACGTCCCCGTCGTCCACGAACAGTTCGCGCGGGTCCACGTGGACGGACGGGTAGCGCTTGGCCAGCGTGGGCGCGTACATCCAGTGCGTGGTGGCCGGGCGCCCGTCCAGCAGGCCGGCGGCGGCCAGCACGAAGGCGCCGGTGCACAGTCCGACGATGCGGGCGCCCTCCTCGTGCGCCCGGCGCAGCGCGTCGAGCGAGTCCTCCGGTGGCGGTGAGGTGATCGACCGCCAGGCGGGCACGACGACGGTGCCCGCTCGTGCGATCGCCTCCAGTCCGTTCGGTGCGGTGAGTTCGAGTCCTCCGGTGGTGCGCAGCGGTCCGTCCTCGCCGGCGCACACGAGGAGGCGGTAGCGCGGTACCCCGGCGTCCTGGCGGTCGATGCCGAACACCGACAGAGGTATGGAACTCTCGAAGATCGGGCCGCCGCTGAACAGCAGCACCGCGACGATCTCCTTGCGGCGTCGCCCGGAGAGTTTCCGGGCCACGGCTTCCGGCGCGGCAGTGGAGTCGTGGCTCATGCTGCTAAGCCCCCCTCGGTGGTCGCGGCTCCTCGGTTGTGTCGCTCCTGCACGTTTCCCCTCGGTCCTGCACGAGTCCCCCGCCGTAAAGACCATCATGATCGAATCTACTGTGTGGTGTCGTACCGGCGTGACCAGTTCCCACCCGGCACATTGTCGACATGGCAACTTGGCGTGAAGCATTCGATCACGAAGCGTGGCACCCTCGCGACGCTCAGGGAAGTGCGCCTTGTCGCGGTGGCCGGTCCCCGTAGGGTGCGGGCGCCCGGCGAGCCCCTTTCAGCGCAGGTCGAGGGAGGGGTGGGGGGGTGTTACCGCAAGGCATGCCCAGGAAGCCGAAGTTGGCTGAAAAGAAGCGGAAGCCTGTGCGTGAACCGGTCAGTCGACCGAAGAGTGACTCCCGGGGCGGCGTCCTCCCCGGTGTGCCCCGGCACCGCTCCTGCCATGCCGGCCACGGTGCGGAACGCCCTTCTCGGCGAGCCGTGCCGCCCCCCGCTCCGACTGGCGCAGCAGCAGCCTGCAGACGCCGGTCACGGCCGCGAGGCCCAGGGCCGTCCCGGCGGCGCCCGCCAGCGACGTGCCGTACCAGACCAGGGTCACGGGGACGAGGACGCAGGAGAACAGCGCCCAGCGGATGACGTCGGTCGCGGTGTCGGCGGTGGGCTGTTCCACGGGCCGGGGGGCGGGTGGGGTGGGCCGGGATGCGGTCCGACGTCCGGGCACGGCGCGGCGTCCTCTCGGTACGGGTGGCTGACCCGGGTTCAACGCCTGTTCGACCGGTCGGTCACTGCCGGGCCGTGCGGCCGGGCGTGTCCCGCGGACCGGGCCGGACGCGTCCGGGGCGCCGTGCCGCCCGGCCCCGTGGCGCGGGGCCGGCCGTACGCGGGGGGCGGTGTTCCGGCCGCCGGTCGCCGTACGCCCGCGAGAGGCAGTGTGCCGGTCGTCGGTGAACGCCGCGCGAACCACCTGTACGAGGCAGCAACCATTGCGTTACGGGCGTCCGCTCGTGCATGCTCCGGGGAACCCCGTGCGGCGTGCGCGGGTCCGGGCTCGTGGAGGCGTGCCGCCGTACCCTTGGGGGTATGGGGTTGGGAAGATGATTCCCGGACACAGCTCCGCCGCACACTGTTGTCCCACCCACCGAGGATCCGAACGCCGAGACACCCATGGCCGGTCACGAATTCTTCGATCCCGCTGACCGCAGGCGGCCGGTCGCCGACCCGACGGCGGCCGACCCCCTGGCGGCTGAGGAGTCACGCCCCGCCTGCGACCCCGCCTTCCAGCACGGCGTCGTCGTCGGCTTCGACGGTTCGACGTCCAGCGAGCGCGCCCTGGCGTACGCCATCGGGATGGCCCGCCGCTCCGGTACGGGCCTGATCATCGTGCACGTGGCCAACCGGCTGCCCACCACGGTGTGGGCGGGCTGTGAGCCGCCCGTCTTCGTGGACGTCCCCGACCACCGCACCGAGGTGCTCGGGCTGGAGCTGGCCTGCGCGGACTACCTCGCCGAGGTCCCCTGGATCCTGGTGGAGCGCGGCGGCGACATCTGCCACGAACTCGAAGAGGTGGGGCGGGAGTACGAGGCGGACGCGATCGTCGTCGGTTCCTCGCACGGGCTCGTGGGCCGTCTCTTCGGCTCGGTCGCCGGACGGCTCGCCAAGCGCGCGCAGCGCCCGGTGATCGTCATCCCTTAGGGCGCATCCCCGCCCGTCGTTCCGTCCCGCATGGGGCGAGTCGGGGGCTTGGCGCGTTCTTCCCCCATGTCGCACACATCTACTGACGCGTACGGGTGTTTGCGTGTTTGTGAAGGGCATATACCGGTCACCGCGCGGCAGCACGTGCACCTGCACGATTTCGGACGCGCTGCCGGCCGGGGGTGACGGCTACCGGCTGAGGCGCCGCGGGCCGGGGTGGGGGGTGTGGGCCCCCTTCGCCCGGCGGGGCCGGGGCATTGGGCGGCCCCGGTCCCTCACGGGAACGACCCCCTGTGCGGGTGGCGCGCAGGGGGTCGTTCACGTTGCATCCTCGGTCCACGGACCGGGAGTTGCCGTTCGGCGGGAGCCTTGCGGGTCCTACTCCACCGTCACCGACTTGGCCAGGTTGCGGGGCTTGTCGATGTCCCGGCCGAGCGCCAGCGCCGTGTGGTAGGCGAGCAGCTGGAGCGGGATGCCCATGAGGATCGGGTCGAGCTCGTCCTCGTTCTTGGGCACGACGATCGTCTGGTCGGCCTTCTCCTGCTCGCGGTGGGCCACCGCGAGGATCTTGCCGCTGCGGGCCTTGATCTCCTCCAGGGCCGCGCGGTTCTTCTCCAGCAGGTCGTCGTCCGGGACGATCGCCACGGTCGGCAGGGCGGGTTCGATGAGCGCCAGCGGACCGTGCTTCAGCTCGGAGGCGGGGTAGGCCTCGGCGTGGATGTACGAGACCTCCTTCAGCTTCAGCGAGGCCTCGCGCGCCACCGGGTAACCCCGGACACGGCCGATGAAGAGCATGGAGCGGGCCTCGGCGTACTGCTCGGCCAGCTTCTTGATCTCCTCCTCCTGCTCCAGCATCTCGGAGATCTGGCCGGGCAGCCTGCGCAGGCCCTCGATGATCCGCTTGCCGTCGGCGACCGACAGGTCACGGGTGCGGCCGAGGTGCAGCGCGAGCAGCGCGAAGGCGACCGTGGTGTTGGTGAAGCACTTGGTGGAGACGACGCAGACCTCGGGGCCCGCGTGCACGTACATGCCGCCGTCGGCCTCACGGGCGATCGCCGAGCCGACCACGTTCACGATGCCCAGGACCCGGGCGCCCTTGCGCTTGAGCTCCTGCACGGCGGCCAGCACGTCGTAGGTCTCACCGGACTGGGAGACCGCGACGTAGAGGGTGTCGGGGTCGACGACGGCGTTGCGGTAGCGGAACTCGGAGGCCGGCTCGGCGTCGGCGGGGATGCGTGCCAGCTCCTCGATCATCTGGGCGCCGATCATGCCCGCGTGGTACGAGGTGCCGCAGCCGAGGATCTTCACGCGGCGGATCTGGCGCGCCTCGCGGGCGTCCAGGTTGAGGCCGCCCAGGTGCACGGTGGAGAACCGGTCGTCGATGCGGCCGCGCAGCACGCGGTCGACCGCCTCGGCCTGCTCGTGGATCTCCTTGTGCATGTAGGTGTCGTGGCCGCCCATGTCGTAGGAGGCGGCCTCCCACTCCACGGTGGTCGGCTCGGCGGTGGTGCGGGTGCCCTCGGTGGTGTACGTGCGGAAGTCGTCCGCCTTGAGGGTGGCCATCTCGCCGTCGTCGAGGGTCACTATCTGCCGGGTGTGGGTGACCAGGGCGGCGATGTCCGAGGCGACGAACATCTCCTTCTCACCGATGCCGAGGACGACCGGGGAGCCGTTGCGGGCCACCACGATGCGCTCGGGGAAGTCGGCGTGCATGACGGCGATGCCGTACGTGCCCTCGATCAGGCGGAGCGCCTCGCGGACCCGGTCCTCCAGCTTGTCGGCCTGGGCGCGGGCGATGAGGTGGGTGAGGACCTCGGTGTCGGTCTCGGAGAGGAACTCGACGCCCTCCGCCTCGAGCTTCTTGCGCAGCTCGGAGGCGTTGTCGATGATGCCGTTGTGGACGACGGCGACCTTGTTCTCCGGGTCCATGTGCGGGTGGGCGTTCACGTCGGAGGGGGCGCCGTGGGTGGCCCAGCGGGTGTGGGCGATGCCGGTGGTGCCCTTGAAGCGCGCGGGGACCTTGGCCTCCAGGTCACGGACGCGGCCCTTGGCCTTGACCATCTTCAGACCGGCCGACTTCGGGCTGGTGACGACGATGCCCGCGGAGTCGTAGCCGCGGTACTCCAGCCGCTGCAAGCCCTCCAGTAGCAGGGGCGCCACGTCGCGCTTGCCGATGTATCCGACGATTCCGCACATATGGTTCTTTCCTTCTCTCCCCGTAGGGGCCGGTCATCAGCCGTAGACCATGCGGCGCAGCTGCCGGAGGGTGAGCTCCGGGGGTGCGACCGCGCGGTACCTGAGGTCCGCCCCGATCCGTTCGAAGATCGTCGCGTTCACCAGGCCCTGGGCCTGGAGTTCGCGGTGGCGCCGACGGACGTATTCCTCGGTCGTCTCGTCGAAGTAGGCGAGCACGTCCTGGACCACCCGCGCGGCCTCGCCCCGGCTGAGGGGCGTGGACCGCGTCAGGTGATCAACAAGTTCGTCGTGCACCCGATGATCCTGAAGTACCGGGAGCTGTTTCGCAAGAATCCTGCCCGATATCGGGCAAGAGGCGGCGAAGGGAAGGGGTGGGGGCCCGGTCCGCGTCACATTCGCTTGAGGAGTGCCTGCTTGGCCAGGGCGAATTCCTCGTCCGTCAGTACGCCCGACTTGTGCAGTTCACCCAGTTCGCGCAGTCGGCGCAGCAGGGCGTCGTGGTCGTCCTCGGGGGCCGGTGCGGGCGGGGGGAGCGGGAGGGGGGTCCGGTCCTGCGGCACCTCGGCCGTCCCGGGGGCCGCCGCCGGGTGCGGGAGCCGGGCCTGGACCGCCGCCGCGACCAGGGCCATCAACGGGTCCTTCTTGAACCCCCAGAGCTCCACGGAGTTGGGGTCGTACTTCGGCGGGGCCTTGGTCGGCGCGTTCTTCACGGCGAAGCGGAGGTGGCCGTTCTCCAGGCCGGCCGCCGGCTGCCACTCCACGGCCTGGATGTCGCCGAGGGCGAGGGTGCGGGCCCCGGCGGCGGCCTTCGCGTCCTCCGTCTTCCAGTTCCACTCCAGCCGTACGTGCTCGCCGTCGAAGCTCGCCGTGCCGTCCCCGGCGGAGACGGAGAGCGGGACGGCGGGCCCCGGCAGCAGGTAGCCGTCGACGGCGTCGCCGGGAACCTGGTCGAGGAAGAGGGCGCCGCGGACCTCGTCCACCACGTACTCGGCGACGCCGTAGCGGTCCGACTCGACGACGAGCTGGTAGGGGTCGTTGCCCTCGGTGAGGCGGCCCCCGGTGGCGTGCAGCAGCGGGTCCGCGCCGTCGCGCAGCCGCAGCCGCAGCCGGCCCGACTTCTTGCCCTGCTCGAACGAGATGCCCGCCAACGCGCCCAGCGGGACGGTCAGTTCACCCAGCGTCCGGCGCAACAGGCTCACGCCCTTGTCGCGCCCCGGGGTGAGCCGCAGCGCATCGCCGTCGAAGGTCCACGTGCCGTCCCGCTGGATGATTTCCGCCATGGGGGTGATTCTTCCATCGGCCTTGCGGGAGAGTGGTCTATACCCATCTCCCGATGACGGCGGTGGGTCCACTGATGGAAGGAGCGCAGGTGAAACGGCACCACCATCACAGAACGACTCGCCTCTTCGGGGCGCTGCTGCTCATGGCGGCGTCCGGTGTCCTCGCCGTGGGCGCGGCACCCGCGGCACCCGCGGCGCAGGACAGCCCGGCCGCCACCCCGCTGCACCGGGTGATTCCGGCACCCGCCTCCGTGCGGGCGGGCGGCGCACCGTACCGGATCACCGCCGGCACCCGCATCCACGTGGACGACGCGCGGGAGGTGCGGCGGATCGGCGGGTACCTCGCGGACGTCCTGCGGCCCTCCACCGGCTACCGGCTGCCCGTGACGGACCGGCACGGCGACGGCATCCGGCTGACCCTCGCGACCACGGACACCTCCCTCGGCGCCGAGGGCTACCGCCTGGACAGCGGCCGGCGCGGGGTGACCATCACCGCCCGCGAACCCGCCGGGCTCTTCCACGGCGTGCAGACCCTGCGCCAGCTGCTGCCCGCCGCCGTCGAACGGGACACCCGGCAGCCGGGCCCGTGGCTGGTCGCGGGCGGGACCATCGAGGACACCCCGCGCTACGCCTGGCGCGGCGCGATGCTCGACGTCTCCCGCCACTTCCTCACCGTCGACCAGGTCGAGCGGTACGTGGACCAGCTCGCCCTGTACAAGATCAACAAGCTGCACCTGCACCTCAGCGACGACCAGGGCTGGCGCCTCGCGATCGACTCCTGGCCGCGGCTCGCCACGTACGGGGGCTCCACCGAGGTCGGCGGCGGTCCCGGAGGCCACTACACCAAGGCCGACTACCTCAGGATCGTCCGGTACGCGGCCTCCCGTCACCTGGAGGTCGTCCCCGAGATCGACATGCCCGGCCACACCCACGCGGCCCTCGCCTCCTACCCCGAGCTGAACTGCGACGGCGTGGCACCCCCGCTGTACACCGGCACCGAGGTCGGCTTCAGCTCGCTGTGCGTGGACAGGGAGGTCACGTACGACTTCGTGGACGACGTGGTCCGCGAGCTGGCCGCGCTCACCCCGGGCCGCCATCTGCACATCGGCGGCGACGAGGCGCACTCCACCAGCCACGAGGACTACGTGCGGTTCATGGAGCGGGTGCAGCCGGTCGTCGGGAAGTACGGCAAGACCGTGACCGGCTGGCACCAGCTGGCCGGGGCGGCGCCGGCGAAGGGCGCGCTCGTGCAGTACTGGGGGCTGGACAGTACCCCCGCCGCGGAGAAGGAGCAGGTCGCCGCGGTGGCGCGGAACGGCACGGGAGTGATCCTCTCGCCCGCCGACCGGGTGTACCTCGACATGAAGTACGACGACGACACCCCTCTCGGCCTGGACTGGGCCGGGCTCGTGGACGTCAGGCGGTCGTACGACTGGGACCCGGACACGTACCTGCCGGGCGTCCCGGCGTCGGCCGTCCGGGGGGTCGAGGCACCGCTGTGGACCGAGACGGTGCAGAACTCCGACCACCTCGAGTACCTGGCCTTCCCCCGGTTGCCGGGCGTCGCCGAGCTGGGCTGGTCGTCGGCGGACACCCACGACTGGGACGCCTACAAGGAGCGGCTGGCGGCGCAGGGACCGCGCTGGGACGCGCTCGGCATCGGCTACCACCGGGCGCCGGAGGTGCCCTGGCCCGCGCGGCAGGGGTGAGGATGACGGGCACCTCGGAGGACCGTACTCCGAGGTGCCCGCCCGTCTCGTGACCCGGGGTTGCGGGGCTAGAGCCCCGCGATGGGGTTCCTCAGGGAGCCGACGAGCTGCAGGGCGCCCGACGGGTCCGCCAGGTCGACCATCTGCTTGTTGTTGCGCAGCTGGAGCCGGTTCAGCGCGGACAGGGCGAACTCGGGGACGAACATGTCGTACTGCTCGAACCGGTGGGCCAGCTCCGGCGTCGCCTCCTGGTACGCGCGGACGGAGGCCGCGACCGTGCGCCAGAAGTCGTCCTCCGTCAGGACGCCCTCGTCGGCGAGGTGCGCGGCGAGGAACCGGAAGAAGCAGTCGAAGACGTCCGTGAAGATCGACAGCAGTTTCTGGTCGTCGGGGACGTCGACGCGGATCCGGGCCACCTCGGGCGGCAGCACCGCGTCCGGATCCATCACCGCGATCTCCTCGGCGATGTCCTTGTAGACCGCACGCCGCACCGCGCCGTCCTCCAGCACGAGGATGACGTTCTCGCCGTGCGGCATGTAGACCAGGTCGTACGCGTAGAAGCTGTGCAGCAGCGGGACGAAGTACGCCCGCAGGTAGCGCGAGAGCCACTCCGCCGCGGTGAGCCCCGAGCGCTCGATCAGCGCGGCCGCGAAGGAGCGGCCCTCGTGGTCGACGTGGAGCAGGGACGCCATCGTGGCGAGCGACTCGCCGTCCTGGAGCGAGGGCACCGGGCTCTCCCGCCAGAGCGCGGCCAGCATCTTGCGGTACGGGGAGTACTTGTCCGTGGCGGCCTCGTACTCCAGGTGCCGGTAGCCGACCGCGGCGCGCTCACGGATGACCGTCAGGCCCGTCGACTTCAGCACCGGGTCGTTCTCGATCAGCTGGGCGAGCCAGTCGTTGATCGCCGGGGTGGCCTCCATGTACGCGGCGGACAGTCCGCGCATGAAGCCCATGTTGAGGACCGAGAGCGCCGTCTTGACGTAGTGCTTCCCGGGGTGCGAGGCGTTGAAGAACGTCCGTATGGACTGCTGGGCCAGGTACTCGTCGTCGCCCTCGCCCAGCAGGACGAGGTTCCGGCGGGCGACCTCGGCGGCGAAGGTGACCGACAGTTTGTTCCACCACTGCCAGGGGTGGACCGGGATGAAGAGGTAGTCCGCGGGGTCGAGGTCCTGCTCGCTCAGTACGGTGCGGAAGCGCTCGACGGTCTCCGCGCCCAGCTCCTCGCGGAGGAACGCCTCGTACTCGATGCCGACACCCGCCGTGAACGCGGCCCGGGAGCGGTGCGCCCCCAGCCAGATCAGCCGGACCGGGCTCGCGGTCTCGGGCGCGTACGAGAGGTAATCGTGGACCCCGAAGCCGAGCCGGCCGTTGTTCGCGACGAAGCAGGGGTGGCCCTCGGTCATGCCGGTCTCGATGGCCTGGAAGCCGCTCGTGACCAGTTCGGCGACCGGGACCTGCTCCTTGGTGAGCTTGTAGCAGGTGCCCGAGAGGGTGGAGGAGATCTCCTCCAGGTAGACGGGCAGGATGTCGTCGGTCAGGCCGAGCGCGTCCTTGAACTCGATGAAGAAGTCGAGCGCGGCGAGGTCCAGCTCACTCCCGTGGCGGTGCCGGGCGATGGAGTCCGCGTCGACCTGCCAGTGGTCGAGGGCGCGCCGGACGGCGGTGAAGGTGTAGGTGGTCGAGCCGTCGTCGCTGCGGACGGCGTACCGGTCCCCGCCCGCCTCACCCGCGGGCTCGGGGGCGGGCTCGGGGGTGAGCAGCCGCTCGTGCGTGAACTCGGCGAGCGCCTTGCGGACGAGCAGGCGGTTGGCCCGCGCCCAGCGGTGGGGGGACAGGTGCGCCACGGCGTCGGACAGGGTCATACAGCCACTCCTCGGGCAGCCTGGCTGCGCTTCGCTTCCTCGAACTGTTCGCGCGTGCAGAAACTGAGCAGCGCGCGCTTCTCCGGCTTGTCGATCTCGCGGTCGGGCACGAAGCCGACGGCCGCGTTCAGCGCGTGCACCGCCTTGTTGTGCACGTCGGGTTCGACCACGACCCGCCGGGTGGCCGGGTCGGCGAACAGCTCCTCCATGACGGCGGTGATGACCGCCCTGGTGAAACCGTGGACGGGCGTGTCGGTGGGCGCCACCAGGAAGTGCATGCCGACGTCGCCCGGCGCGGGCTCGTACAGGCCCACCAGCTCGCGCTCGGCCGGGTCGTACCGCTCCATCAGGAAGACGGGCACGCCGTCGCGCAGGCCCAGGTGGGCGTGGTGGTGCTCGTCGGCCGCGATCTCCATGTAGGCCCGTTCGACGTCCTGGAGCCGGGCGTTCTGCATCAACCAGAACGCCGCCTTGGGGTGGGTCACCCAGTCGTGCAGCAGTTCGGCGTCCGTCAGCGGGTCGACCGGGCGGAACGTCAGGGTGCCGATGCCGTCGGTGCTCATACCGCGAACTCCTGGAAGGCGATGGTCTTCTCCACCGGGTAGTACTCGGTGCCCAGCAGCTCGCTGATGATGAAGCTGTTGCGGTAGGCGCCCATGCCCAGGTCGGGCGAGGTGACCGAGTGGGTGTGGACGCCCGCGTTCTGCAGGAAGATCCCGCGCCCGGTGGTGTCGATGGCGTAGTTGCGGCCCACGTCGAAGCGGCCGTGGCCGTCGTAACGGAGGCGGCTGCGTACCGGCTCCAGGAAGGCCGGCGGCTCGTAGTGGTAGCCGGTGGCGAGGACCAGGCCCTCGGTGGTGATCTCGAAGTCCTTGTCCTGCTCGTCCTGGTGGAGGCCCAGGTGGTGGACGCCGTCCTCGTACCGGGCGGTCCGCAGCGTCGAGTTGGTGAGCAGCCGGGTGGGGACCGGGCGGCCGCCGCCGGTGACGTTCTTCTGGTACAGCAGGTCGAAGATGTCGTTGATCAGGTCCGAGTTGATGCCCTTGAAGAGGCTCTTCTGCTCCTTCTCCAGCCGGTAGCGGGTCTCCTCGGGCAGCGCGCGGAAGTAGTCGATGTAGTCCGGGGACGTCATCTCCAGCGTCAGCTTGGTGTACTCCAGGGGGAAGAAGCGCGGGGAGCGCGTCACCCAGTTGAGCTGGTAGCCGTGCGCGTCGATCTCGGCGAGCAGCTCGTGGTAGATCTCCGCGGCGCTCTGGCCGCTGCCCACGATCGTGATCGACTTCTTCCGCTGGAGCTCCGCCTTGCGCTGCGTGTAGTGCGCGGTGTGGAAGTAGTCGCTGTCCAGGTCCCGGCACGCCTGGGGTATGTACGGGACCGTCCCGGTGCCGAGGACCAGGTGGCGGGCGCGGTAGGTGTCGCCGGCCGCCGTGCGGACGAGGTACAGCCCGTCCGCCTCGTCGTACGTCACCTCGGTGACCGTCGTGCCGAAGCGGATGCTGCTCAGTTTCGACGCGGCCCAGCGGCAGTAGTCGTCGTACTCGACGCGCAGCGGGTAGAAGTTCTCGCGGATGTAGAACGAGTACAGCCGCCCGCGCTCCTTGAGGTAGTTGAGGAAGGAGTACGGGGACGTCGGGTCGGCGAGGGTCACCAGGTCCGACATGAACGGCGTCTGGAGGTGGGCGCCGTCCAGGAACATGCCCCTGTGCCACTCGAAGTCCGGCTTGGACTCCAGGAAGACGCCGTCCAGCTCGGCGATCGGCTCGGTGAGGCAGGCCAGGCCGAGGTTGAAGGGGCCGAGCCCGATGCCCACGAAGTCATGGGTGGTCTGCACGGGTTCCGGGCGTTCAGGAAGCGCGGTCAAGGGAGTCTCCCAGGTACTGCTCGGCGTGGCCGGCGATGAGGTCGAGGACGGCCGCGATGTCGTCGGCGGTGGTCTCGGGATTGAGCAGGGTGAACTTCAGGTAGTGGCGGCCGCCCACCTTGGTGCCCGCGACCACCGCGTCACCGGAGGCGAACAGCGCCTTGCGGGCGTACAGGTTGGCGCGGTCGATCTCGGCGGGGTCGGTGACGGCCTCGGGGATGTAGCGGAAGACCAGCGTGGACAGGCTGGGCTCGACCACCACGTCGTAGCGGGGGTCGGCGGCGAGCAGTTCCCAGCCCTGCTCCGCCAGGTCGCACACCTCGTCGAAGAGGCGGCCGATGCCGTCGGCACCCATCGTGCGCAGCGTCACCCACAGTTTCAGCGCGTCGAAGCGGCGGGTGGTCTGCAGGGACTTGTCGACCTGGTTGGGGATGCGCTCCTGCACCATGCGGCGCGGGTTGAGGTACTCGGCGTGGTAGGTCGCGTGGCGCAGCGTGGCGGCGTCGCGGACCAGTACGGCGGACGAACTCACCGGCTGGAAGAAGGACTTGTGGTAGTCCACGGTCACCGAGTCGGCGCGCTCGATGCCCGTGAGGAGGTGACGGCGCTCCGGTGAGACGAGCAGTCCGCATCCGTAGGCCGCGTCCACGTGCATCCACGCCCCGAACTGCGTGCACAGCTCGGCGATCTCGGGCAGCGGGTCGATGGAGCCGAAGTCGGTGGTGCCCGCGGTGGCGACGACGGCCATGGGGACGAGGCCGTCCCGGCGGCAGCGCTCCAGCTCGTGAGCGAGGGCGACCGTCTGCATCCGCTTGTCGCGGTCGACCGGGACCGAGATCACCGAGTCGGCGGCCAGGCCCAGCAGTTTCGCCGACTTCTTCACGCTGAAGTGGCTGACCTCGGAGGCGAAGATCCGCAGTTTCGCCAGGTCGGAGGCCTTGGCCTCCTCGCGGGCCAGCAGGAGCGCCTGGAGGTTGGACTGGGTGCCCCCGGAGGTGAACACGCCGTCCGCGGCCGGGCCGAGGCCGATGCGCTCGGTGGTCCAGTCGACGAGTTTGCGCTCGATGAGGGTGCCGCCGGCCGACTGGTCCCAGGTGTCGAGGGAGGAGTTGACGGCGGAGAGGATCGCCTCGCCGAGGACTGCCGGGATGACCACGGGGCAGTTGAGGTGGGCGAGGTAGCGGGGGTGGTGGAAGTAGACGGCGTCCCGGAGGTAGACGTCCTCCAGCTCGTCCAGGACCGCGGTGGTGTCGCCGAGCGGCCGGTCCAGGTCGATGCGGTCGATGCGGGGTGCGAGGGCGTCGACGGTGACACCGGTGAACGGACGGTCGGTGGTGGCGAGTTTGGCCGCCACCCGCTCCACGCCTTCGGTCACGGAGCGGCGGTACTGCTCCGCGGTCGTGTCATTGAGCAGGTGCGAGCGCATGGTGGGGGCCCTCCGGGTGGGAGAAAGTCCGTGCGGGACAGGGGTGGGGACGGAGTCGCGCGGCTTTAACTTAGGCAAGCCTAACCTAACGAAACCTCGCCGAAACCTGCCCCACCCGTGACCGGCGTCACGTCCGTCACTCGCCTCGCACGCGCAGCTGTTCCTCCGTCAGGCCCTCCCGCCAGTAGCCGACGAAGGTCACGCACCGCTTGTCGATCCCGCGCTCGCGCACGAGGTGGCGGCGCAGCTCCTTCACCCGGCCGGCCTCCCCGGCGATCCAGGCGTACGGCTGCCCGCCGTCCGGGAGTTCGGTCTCCCGGATCAGGTCGAGGGCCGTGGGGGCGCCCGGCGTGCGCACCAGCCAGGTGATCTCCGCGTCGGCCACGGTCGTCAGGTCCTGGATGTCCTGCGCGTGCCGCACCTCCAGCCACACGTGGGCGCGCGTGCCCGGCGGCAGGGACTCCAGGATCGCGGCGGCGGCGGGCAGGGCGGTCTCGTCGCCCCAGATCAGCGCCAGGTCGGTGCCCTCCGGCGGACGGAACCGGATCGCCCGGTTGTCGGCGACCGCCGGGCCGATCAGCGCCACCCGGTCCCCGGGCGCGGCCGCGGCCGCCCAGCGGGAGGCGGGACCGGCGGGTGCGTCCGCCCCCGGCCCGACACCGTGGAGCACGAAGTCGATGTCGATCTCGGTGACATCGCCGTCCGCGTCCCGGCGCAGCGCGCGCAGGGTGTACGAGCGCATCACCGCCCGCACGTCCTCGGGTACGTCGCACCAGGCCTGCCACCACGAGTCCCCGTAGTCCAGCGGCACGACGGGTTCCGGCTGCCCCGGGCGCGGCAGGAACAGCGAGAGGGACTGGTCCATGCCGTCGGAGTGGAAGGCGAGCAGGTCGGGGCCGGCGAAGGTGACGCGGACCAATGACGGGCCTAGCCGCCTCGTCCGTGCGACCTGCAGGGAGAAGATGCGGAACGGGGTGGCTACGGCCGTGGTCATCGGTGGTCCCGGGGCGTTGTCAGGGGGTGGCGACGGTGACTCTGACGTTAGGTTAGCCTAACCTTCCCATCGACCAGGAGCAGTTCCGGGGGTCAGCCGGCCAGCCCCAGTTCCCGCGCGATCAGCATCCGCTGCACCTCGCTCGTGCCCTCGCCGATCTCCAGGATCTTGCTGTCGCGCCACATGCGGGCCACCGGGTACTCGTTCATGAAGCCGTAGCCGCCGTGGATCTGCGTGGCCTCGCGGGCGTTGTCCACGGCCACGGTGCTGGAGTACAGCTTGGCGAGGGCCGCCTCCTTCTTGAAGGGTTCCCCCGCGACCAGCCGGAAGGCCGCGTCCCGCCACGCGAGGCGCGCGGTGTGGGCCTTCATCTCCATGTCGGCGATCTTGAACTGGATGGCCTGGTTGGCGCCGATCGGGCGGCCGAAGGCGTGCCGTTCCTTCGCGTACTTCACCGACTCGTCCACGCAGCCCTGTGCCAGGCCGGTCGCCAGCGCCGAGATCGCGATGCGGCCCTCGTCGAGGATGCGGAGGAACTGCGCGTAGCCCCGGCCCTCCTCGCCCAGCAGGTTCGCCGCCGGGACCCGCACGTCGGAGAAGGAGAGCTCCCGGGTGTCCGAGGCGTTCCAGCCGACCTTCGAGTAGGGGGCGGCGACCGTGAAGCCGGGGGTGCCCGACGGGACGATGATCGAGGAGATGAGCGGCTTGCCCTCGGGCGTGCGGCCCGTCACGGCCGTCACCGTCACCAGGCCCGTGACGTCCGTGCCGGAGTTGGTGATGAAGCACTTGGTGCCGTTGATCACCCATTCGTCCGTCGACGCGTCCAGGCGGGCCGTGGTCCGGGTCGCGCCCGCGTCCGAGCCGCCGTCCGGTTCCGTGAGGCCGAACGCGCCGAGCAGTTCGCCCGCGCAGAGGCGGGGCAGCCACTCGCGCTTCTGCGCCTCCGTGCCGAACAGGTGGATCGGCATCGCGCCCAGCGACACCCCCGCCTCCAGGGTGATGGCCACCGAGGAGTCCACCCGGGCCAGCTCCTCCAGCGCGATGCCCAGCGCCAGGTAGTCGCCGCCCATACCGCCGTACTCCTCCGGGAACGGCAGCCCGAACAGGCCCATGCGGCCCATCTCACGGACGATCTCGTACGGGAACTCGTGCCGCTCGTAGAGGTCGCCGATCTTCGGAGCCACCACGTCGTGGGCGAACTGCTCGACCGTCCGGCGGAGTTCCTGAAGTTCGGGGGAGAGGTTGTGGTCCATGGCTGCTCACGGCTCCTGGTGGGGCGAGAGGGCTCTTACGGTGCGGGACGGGCTGGGCCGGCCCAGGTGACCGGCCATCCACGCGCTCGTCGCGGTGAGGCGGCCGAGGTCGACCCCCGGGTCGATGCCGAGGCCCCGCAGCATCCACACGAGGTCCTCGGTGGCGAGGTTGCCGGTGGCCGACCTGGCGTACGGGCAGCCGCCGAGGCCGCCCGCGGAGGCGTCGACGGTGCTCACGCCGTGCTGGAGGGCGGCGAGGGTGTTGGCGAGCGCCTGCCCGTAGGTGTCGTGGAAGTGGACGCCGAGGGCGGAGGTGGGGACACCCGCCTCGTTCAGCGCGGTCAGCAGCGTCTTCACGTGGCCCGGCGTCGCCACGCCGATCGTGTCGCCCAGGCTCAGTTCGTCGCAGCCCAGGTCCGACAGCGCCCGGCAGACCCGTACGACCTGGGGGACGGCCACCGGGCCCTCCCACGGGTCGCCGAAGCACATGGAGAGGTAGCCGCGGACGTGCACGCCCGCCGCCTTCGCGCGGGCCACCACCGGTTCGAACATGGCCAGCGCCTCGTCGACGGTCCGGTTGAGGTTGGCCCTCGCGAAGGACTCGGTGACGCTGGCGAAGACCGCGACGCGCCGCGCGCCCAGCGCGAGGGCGCGGTCCAGGCCGCGGGTGTTCGGCACCAGGACCGGCAGCTCCACGGGCAGGCCGGCGACCAGCGGGAACAGCTGCTCGGCGTCGGCCAGTTGGGGCACCCACCTCGGGTGGACGAAGCTGGTCGCCTCGATCGTCGTCAGCCCCGCCTCGGCCAGTCGGCGGACGAACTCCGCCTTGACCTCCGTGGGGACGGTGCCCTTCTCGTTCTGCAGGCCGTCCCGCGGGCCGACCTCGTGGATCCGTACGCGCGCGGGCAGTCCCTCGGCGGGGACGGCCATGGGCAGGTCCGGGGCCGTCATGCCGGCGCCTCCTCGAGCGGTGCGATCACGGCCAGCACCTGGTCCATCGCGACGGCCGTGCCCGGGGCCACGTCCAGTTCGGTGACGGTGCCGGCGTGCGGCGCGGCGATCACATGCTCCATCTTCATCGCCTCGACCACCAGCAGGCTCTGCCCGGCGGCCACCTCGTCGCCGACGGCCACCTTCACCACGGTCACCGTGCCGGGCATGGGAGCGGTCAGGGAGTCCGCGCCGCCCGCGCCGGCCGCGGTGAGCGAGTCGGCCACGGGGTCGTGGTCGCGCACCTGCCAGGCGTCGCCGTCCCGGCCCAGCCAGTCGCCGGCCCGGTGGAAGGTGTGCCTGACGCCGTCCAGGACCACCGACACCTCGTCCGCGGTGACGGTGTGGGCGCCCCGCGGTACGTGCTCGACGGGGGCAAGGCCCGGCACCCGCAGCGGGAAGGCGGGCGGCCGGCGCACGCTCCCGAGCCGCCAGCCGCTCGGCACCGAGAACGGGTCCGTCCAGCCGCCGCCCGCCGGCCGCAGCGCGTCCAGCCGTACGGCCGCCGCCGCCTCGTACACCTCCTCGGGCACCCCGCCCGGCACCAGGGCGTCCATCTCCCGCTCCACGAGCCCGGTGTCCAGCTCGCCCGCGACGACCGCGGGGTGGGCCAGCAGCCGGCGCAGGAAGCCCGCGTTGGTCGGCACGCCCAGGGTGACCGTCTCCGCGAGGGCCGCCCGGAGCCTGCGCAGCGCGGTGTCCCGGTCCGGCCCGTACGCGATCACCTTGGAGAGCATCGGGTCGTAGCGGCTGCCGACCTCGGTGCCCTCGCTGAGGCCCGAGTCGGTGCGGACGCCCTCCCGCCGCGGCTCGCGCAGGGCGAGCACGGTGCCGCCCGAGGGCAGGAACCCGCGGGCGCCCTCCTTGACGGACACGGTCTCCGCGCACACCCGCGCCTCGATCGCGTGCCCGGTCAGCGTCACGTCCTGCTGGCCGAGGGGCAGCCGCTCGCCCGCGGCCACCCGCAGCTGCCACTCCACCAGGTCCAGGCCCGTGACCAGCTCGGTGACCGGGTGCTCGACCTGGAGCCGGGTGTTCATCTCCATGAAGCAGTAGGCGGCGGGGTCTCCACCCGGCACGATGAACTCCACCGTGCCCGCGCCCCGGTACCCGCAGGAGCGGGCCGCGCGGACCGCCGCCTCGCCCATCGCCGCGCGGGTGGCCTCGTCGAGGAGCACGCTCGGCGCCTCCTCGACGACCTTCTGGTGGCGGCGCTGGAGCGAGCACTCGCGCTCGCCCAGGTGGAGCACATTGCCGTGGCCGTCCGCCAGGACCTGGATCTCGATGTGCCGGGGGCGGTCGATCCAGCGCTCGACGAGGAGGGTGCCGTCCCCGAAGGAGGCGCGGGCCTCACGGCGGGCGGCGGCCAGCTCCTCCGCCAGGGCCCCGGCGTCGTGGACCAGCCGCATGCCCTTGCCGCCGCCGCCCGCGCTCGGCTTCAGCAGCACCGGCATGCCGATCTCCCGGGCGGCCGCAGCCAGTTCCGCGTCGGTGAGCCCGCTGCCGCTGGAGCCGGGCACGACCGGCACCCCGGCCGCCCGCACCGTCTCCTTGGCGCGGATCTTGTCGCCCATCAGCGCGATCGCCGCCGCGGGCGGGCCGATGAACGTGAGGCCGGCGTCCTCGCAGGCGCGCGCGAAGTCCGCGTTCTCCGCGAGGAAGCCGTAGCCCGGGTGCACCGCCTGCGCGCCCGTGCGGGCCGCGGCGTCCAGCAGCCGCTCCGCCGAGAGGTAGCTCTCGGCCGCCGGGGCCGGGCCGATGCGTACCGCCGTGTCGGCCTCCCGGACGTGCCGGGCGTCCGCGTCGGCGTCGGAGAACACGGCCACCGAGCGCACCCCGAGCGTTCTGAGCGTCCGGATGATCCGTACGGCGATCTCGCCCCGGTTGGCGACGAGCACCGTCTCGAACATGGTCATGGTCCGCTCCCCCTCACATCCGGAAGACGCCGAAGGCGGGCTCGCCCAGCGGCGCGCCCGCGCACGCGGTCAGCGCCAGGCCCAGCACCTGCCGGGTCTCCAACGGGTCGATCACGCCGTCGTCCCACAGGCGTGCGGTGGCGTAGTAGGCGTCGCCCTGGCGCTCGTACATGCTCCGGACCGGGGCCTTGAACTCCTCCTCCGCCTCGGCCGGCCACTCCTGCCCGCGCGCCTCCAACTGGTCCCGCTTGACGGTGGCGAGGACGGACGCGGCCTGTTCGCCGCCCATGACCGAGATCTTGGCGCCCGGCCACATCCACAGGAAGCGCGGCGAGTAGGCCCGGCCGCACATCGAGTAGTTGCCCGCGCCGTACGAGCCGCCGATCACCATGGTCAGCTTGGGCACGCGCGTGCAGGCCACCGCCGTCACCATCTTGGCGCCGTGCTTCGCGATGCCGCCGGCCTCGTAGGCGCGGCCGACCATGAAGCCGGAGATGTTCTGCAGGAAGAGCAGCGGGATGCCGCGCTGGTCGCACAGCTCGATGAAGTGGGCGCCCTTCTGGGCCGATTCGGAGAACAGGATGCCGTTGTTGGCGACGATGCCGACCGGGTGGCCGTGGATCCGCGCGAAGCCCGTCACCAGCGTCTGCCCGAACTCCGCCTTGAACTCCGCGAACCGCGAGCCGTCCACCACGCGCGCGATGACCTCGCGCACGTCGTAGGGGGTGCGGGGGTCGACCGGCACCGCCCCGTACAGCCCGTACGGGTCGACCTTGGGCGCAACGGACGGCTCCACCGCCCAGGGCAGCGGCCCGCGCGCGGGCAGCGTGGAGACGATGGTCCGCACGATCCGCAGCGCGTGCGCGTCGTCCTCGGCGAGGTGGTCCGTGACACCCGACACGCGCGCGTGGACCTCGCCGCCGCCCAGCTCCTCCGCGGTCACGACCTCGCCGGTGGCCGCCTTCACCAGGGGCGGGCCGCCGAGGAAGATCGTGCCCTGGTTCCGCACGATGACGGCCTCGTCGCTCATCGCCGGGACGTACGCCCCGCCCGCCGTGCAGGAGCCCATGACGGCCGCGATCTGGGGGATGCCCGCGCCGGACATCCGCGCCTGGTTGTAGAAGATCCGCCCGAAGTGGTCGCGGTCGGGGAACACCTCGTCCTGGAGGGGCAGGAAGGCGCCCCCGGAGTCCACCAGGTACACGCAGGGGAGGCGGTTCTCCAGCGCCACCTCCTGGGCCCGCAGGTGCTTCTTCACCGTCATCGGGTAGTACGTGCCGCCCTTGACGGTGGCGTCGTTGGCGACGATCACGCACTCGCGCCCGCTCACCCGCCCGATCCCGGCGATCACCCCTGCGGCCGGGGCCTGCCCGTCGTACATCCCGTCGGCCGCCAGCGGGGCCAGCTCCAGGAAGGGCGAGCCGGGGTCGAGCAGGGTGTCCACGCGGTCGCGCGGGAGCAGCTTCCCGCGCGCGGTGTGCCGCTCGCGCGCCTTCTCGCCCCCGCCGAGCCGGGCGGCCGCCAGCTTCGCGCGCAGCTTCTCGCCGAGCGCGCGGTGCGCGGCCTCATTGGCCCGAAAGGCCTCCGACGCGGGGTCGGCCGCGGTCGTCAGCTCCGGTGCCTGGTCCATCCTGCGGTCCCCTCACTTGTTAATGAGCGTTAACGCATTTCCTCTAGGTTAACGACCGCTAACCGCCCTGTCTAGAATTGTTCTCATGGCCAGCAGAACGGACGCCCCCACCCGACGCGAGCAGATCCTCAGGGAGGCTGCCCGGCTCTTCGCCGAGCGCGGCTTCCACGGGGTCGGTGTCGACGAGATAGGCGCGGCCGTCGGCATCAGCGGCCCCGGCCTCTACCGGCACTTCGCCGGCAAGGACGCGATGCTCGCCGAGCTGCTGGTCGGGATCAGCGAACAGCTGCTGACCGGGGGCAGGCGGCGGGTGACCGAGTCGGAGGGGGATCCGGAGAAGGTCCTCGACTCGCTCATCGAGGGACACATCGACTTCGCGCTCGACGACCGCCCCCTGATCACCCTGCACGACCGGGAGCTGGACCGCCTCCGGGACAGTGACCGCAAGCTCGTGCGCCAGCTGCAGCGGCAGTACGTGGAGATCTGGGTGGAGGTGGTCCGCGAGGTGCACCCCGGGCTGTCCGAGCCCGCCGCCCGCTCGGCGGTGCACTCGGTGTTCGGGCTGCTGAACTCGACCCCGCACCTGGGGCGGGCGGGCACGCTGCCGGGCCGCGGGGCGACGGCGGCGCTGCTGCACCGGATGGCGAAGGGGGCCTTCGCGGCGGCCGACGGGTGACGAGCGTTACGGGGCCCAAGGGCCGGACGGGTCTGGACGGGTTCTCGTACCGGCCGGTACCTTTGGACTGAGCAAGCGCTTAGGCGTCCGGACTTGATGCAGGTGGAGGTGGCGGGGTTGCGCCGCACGGTGTTCAACGAGGATCACGAGGCGTTCCGGGAGACCCTGCGGGACTTCATCGAGTCCGAGGTCGTCCCCGTCCACGACGAGTGGTTCGCGGCCGGCCAGGCGCCGCGCGAGTTCTACCACAAGCTCGCCGAGCTGGGCCTGTTCGGCATCAACGTCCCCGAGGAGTACGGCGGCGCGGGCCTTACGACCCACAAGTTCGAGGCCGTCCAGTACGAGGAGACCGCGCGCGCGGGCGTCACCTTCGGCGGCTCCGGCGTGCACGTCCTGCTCGCCCTGCCGTACCTCAAGATGCTCGCCACCGACGAGCAGAAGAAGCGGTACCTGCCGAAGTTCGTCTCCGCCGAGGAGATGTGGGCCATCGCGATGACCGAGCCGGGCACCGGCTCCGACCTCGCGGGCATGAAGACCACCGCCAAGCTGAGTGAGGACGGCACGCACTACGTCCTCAACGGCGCCAAGACCTTCATCACCGGCGGCGTGCACGCCGACAAGGTGATCGTCTGCGCCCGCACCGCCGCCCCGACCACCGAGGACCGCCGCCACGGCATCTCCCTCTTCGCCGTGGACACCAAGTCGGAGGGCTACTCCGTCGGCCGCAAGCTCGACAAGCTCGGCCTGAGGACCTCCGACACCGCCGAGCTGGCGTTCGTCGACGTCAAGGTGCCCGCCGAGGACCTGCTCGGCGAGGAGAACAAGGGCTTCCACTACCTCGGCGCCAACCTGCCCTCCGAGCGCTGGGGCATCGCCTACGGCGCGTACGCGCAGGCCAAGGCCGCCGTCCGGTTCGCCAAGCAGTACGTCCAGGAGCGCGTCGTCTTCGGCAAGCCGGTCGCCCACTTCCAGAACACCAAGTTCGAGCTGGCCGCCTGCCAGGCCGAGGTGGACGCCGCCGAGGCCGTCGCCGACCGCGCCCTGGAGGCCCTGGACGCGGGCGAGCTGACCGCCGCCGAGGCCGCGAGCGCCAAGCTGTTCTGCACCGAGGTCGCCCACCGCGTGATCGACCGCTGCCTCCAGCTGCACGGCGGCTACGGCTACATGAACGAGTACCCGATCGCCCGCCTGTACGCGGACAACCGCGTCAACCGCATCTACGGCGGTACCAGCGAGATCATGAAGACGATCATCGCCAAGGACATGGGGCTGTGACCGCCGTACACCCCGCTGTCACACCTCGCTGACAGACTCGACCCATGAGTCAGGCACTCCAGGATCTCCTCGATCTGCTCGACCTGGAGCAGATCGAGGAGAACATCTTCCGCGGCCGGTCCCGGTCCGCCGTCGTCCCCCGCGTCTTCGGCGGACAGGTCGCGGCCCAGGCGCTCGTCGCGGCCGGACGGACGGTCCCCGCGGACCGGCCCGCCCACTCGCTGCACGCGTACTTCCTGCGCATGGGCGACCCGGGCGCGCCCATCGTCTACGACGTCGACCGCCTCCGCGACGGCCGCTCCTTCACCACGCGCCGCGTCGTCGCCGTCCAGCACGGCAAGCCGATCTTCACGCTGTCGGCCTCCTTCCAGCAGTACGAGGACGGCCTCGACCACCAGGCCCCGATGCCGCCCGCGCCCGACCCCGTCACGCTCCCCACCGGCGAGGAGCGGCTGCGGGGGTACGGCCACCTGGAACCCGAGGTCGTGGAGCGGTTCCTCCAGGCGCGGGCCGCGGTCGACCTGCGCCACGTCGAGGAGCCGCCGTACGGCCGGTTCGGCGAGCCCCGGGAACCCCACTCCCAGGTCTGGTTCCGCACCAACGGCAAGCTCGCCGGCGCGGTCGACGTACCCCTGCTGCACGTCGTCCTCGCCACCTACGTCTCCGACATGACCCTCCTGGACTCCGTCCTGCTCGCGCACGGCCGCGGCGGCTGGGCGGTCGGGGACGTCGTCGGCGCCTCCCTGGACCACGCGATGTGGTTCCACCGCCCGTTCCGCGCCGACGAATGGCTCCTGTACGACCAGGAGTCCCCCTCCGCGCACGGCGGCCGGGGGCTCGGCCAGGCCCGCATCTACACCCAGGACGGGCGGCTGGCGGTCTCGGTGATCCAGGAAGGCGTGATCCGCGTCCCCAGGTCCTGAGAGCCTGTGGCGCACTCCGGGGCGCCCGGCGCACAACACCCCCCGCCCGCGCAGTCCCGCCCCCCGAAAGCGACGCCCGGGCCGGGCCGTCCTGGTGACCGGCGGCCCGGCTGCTGTGTCATGGAGGGGCCGGTGCGCCGGTGCGAGGAGGACGTCATGCGGGAGTGGGAGCGGCCCCGGCCGGGTGTGCCGGAGCCGGGGCACCCGGTGGAACCGGTCGCCGCATGAACAGCGAACTGCGGCTGGCCGTGGCGCTGGCGGACCTGGCCGACGCCGAGCGGACGCCCGGGCCGCACACCCCGGGGAACATCTGCGAGCGGCTCGGTGTGCTGGCGCGGTACGCGCGGGACGTGCTGGCCGCCGACGGGCTGCGGACCGAGGTGACCGTGCTGCTGTGGGACGCCTGCGCGGGCGCCCGCAGCGCCGCGGGGCACAGCGGACGGGGGGCCGCCACCCTGCACCGACTGGAGTTCGACCGGGGCGAGGGGCCCACGGTGGAGGCCCTGCGCACCGGGCGGCCGTCCGGTGGCACCGCGCTGGACGGCCCCGCACCCCCGCGGTGGCCGGTGTTCGCCGCACAGGCCCTGGCCGCGGGCGTCCGCCGGGTCGTCACCCTGCCGTTGCGCCACCAGGGCCGGTCGCTCGGCGTCCTCTCCGTCTACCAGTACCAGGAGACCGCCGTCCCCCGCCGGGCAGCCGCCGTGGTGCAGGCGCTCGCCGACGCCTGCACCACGGCCCTGGCCGCGCAGGGGCACGCGCAACGGGCCGAACAACTGCAGCGGGCCCTGGACAGCCGGGTGGTGCTCGAACAGGCCAAGGGCATCCTCGCCGAACGCCGGCTGCGCACCCTCGACGAGGCGTTCTCCCTGCTGCGCGGGTACGCCCGCAGCCACCGGCGCTCCCTGCGCGACACCGCCCGCGCCGTCGTCGACGGCGCCCTCACCGAGCCGCCCTTCCACCGCGGTCCGAGAGCCTGAGCGCCGTCGGGCACGGGCCGGCGGCGCTCAGGATCTCAGCCGCGCAGGGTGCGGGAGGGCGGCACCCCGTAGACGCGGCGGTAGGCGGCGGCGAAACGGTCGGCACGGCCGAAGCCCCAGCGGTGGGCGATCTCCGCGACGGTGGCGCCCCGGGTGGGATCGGCGGCCCGCAGCTCCCGGTGGGCGTGGGCCAGCCGGACCCGCCGCAACTCGCTCATCGGAGTGGTGCCACGGTGCCGGGCGAAGGCCTGCTGGAGCGCGCGGACGCTGATCCCGACGGCTCCGGCCAGGTCGCCGACGGTCAGCGGCCGGGCGGCGTGGGCCTCCATGTACGACAGGGCCCGGCGCACGGTCGCCGGTTCCCTGCCCGGGAGCGGATCGTCCTCGCCCGGGGAGCGGCCGGCACCCCCGGTGACGGCGGCGTGGGCGGGCGCGCGGGACGCCCGGGGGGACGGTGCCGTGACGGCGCAGCGGTGCAGGTCGGCCAAGGCGTCGAGGAGCGTGGTGAACCGGTGCCAGGCGAGCCACTGACCGGTCTCGGTGGCCAGCGCCGACAGGGCGTGGGCCTCGGTGCGCCGCAGCAGCACGCCGGACCGGTCCAGGTGGACGGAGACCACCCCGTGCGCGCGGCCGGCGACGGAGAGCAGGGGAACGCTGTGGATGGTGCGGCTCCCGGCCACCAGGAGGGCCTCCCGGTCGGGCTCGGTGTAGAAGCGGTCGGACACGACGTGGGAGACGACGGGTCTGCGCTGGTCGGCGGCGCGGCCGCAGGGGGTGCCCGTCCCGCGGATCACGGCGAAGCGGTCCAGGAAGGAGCTGTCGAAGCCGTGGTGGTGCTCCATGAGGAGCACGTCGGTGCCGGAACCGGTCGACTGCAGGTTGCCCGTCCGCGTGCCCATCACCGTCAGGCCGCGGTCCAGCGCCGCCGCCAGCACGGTGGCGCGGGGCACCGGGTCGTGCGTCCCGCCGAGAAACGACAGCGGGGGAGGGGGCGGCCGGCGGCCGGGGAGCCGGGGCGGACCGCCGTCGCCGTACCGGGGCTCCCGCAGCACGGCGCCCGCGAGGACGTGCACCGGCAGACCGTGCCGCTGTGCCCCGTCCCGCAGCAGCCGCAGCCCGGTCTCGGCACACGGCAGCCGGTAGCGCTCCAGCAGGACCCCCGCCGCGTGGGAGACCACACGGTGGGTGTGCTGCTCCGCCCGCAGGTGCCGCAGCTCGGCGCGCAGCTCCGCCACCTCGTCCCTCGGGAGGGCGGCCGGGCCGGGGTGGCGGGCGCGGGCGACGTCCGTGAGCCATGAGGGTTCGTCCATGACGGCCTCCCGGGTCGGCGCCGCGACGACGGACCCAGCGTAGGACAGCGGGACGGCGACATTCCGGTGAACGCCGGACCGCCGTCGGCCCGCTGCCGCCCGGTACCGCCTGCGGACCCGGCGGCTCAGCCGGTGAGACCCGCCTGCTCCAGCAGGTACGCCGTCATCGGGTCGTAGAAGCGCGGGCTCACCACGTGGTCGTCGAGCGGCACCGTCACCTGCACGGTGCCCTCGGACTCGGCGAGGAAGAGCGCCGGGTCGTTGCAGTCGGCGTAACCGACCGAGTCCACGCCGTGCTGTCCCGCGTACCCCGCCCAGCCGTGGTCGGCCACCACCAGGTCGGGCAGCGGGCGGCCCGCGCGCTCCAGGCCGGTGAGGATGGCCCGCATCGGCTCGCCGGAGTGCGTGTGCCACAGGCTGGCCCCGTGCTCCAGCACGGCCACGTCCGCGAACTGCACGACGTACCCCTCGTCCGTCCGCAGCCCCTCCGGGATCACCACGATCTCGCAGCCCGCCGCGCGCAGGGCGGCCGCCGTCGCACGGTGCACGTCCAGCAGGCCGCCCGGGTGACCCGTGGCGAACAGCACCCGCTGCTCCCCGTCCGCGGCCTTGCGCAGCCGCGCCGCCATGCGCTCCAGGGCGCCGACGGTCAGCTCCGGGTCGATGGTGTCCTGGCCGTGCCGGTGCTCCGGGTCGTCGACCACGCCGACGCGCTCCGCCATCACCGCGAGGACGTCCTGCTCGTCGGTCCAGCGGTCACCCAGTTCCAGGCCCAGCCAGTAGAGGCGGTCGCCGTTCGCGAGCTTGCGGTAGTGGGAGAGGTTGTTCTCGCGGGGCGTGGCGACATCGCCCGCGATACGGGTTCTGACGAGGTGGTCGACGAGCTCGGCGCGGCTGGGGGTCCCGGGTATCGGCATGCCTCCCATTGTGGGGCAGGCGCCCGCGCGGGCACCCGGTCTCCCGCCCGCTGGGACGCGTGTCACGGAGCCGGAGGGCCGGTCCGTCCCGGCCCGGCAGTAGAGTCACGACCGGCCGTGCCCGGTCGTACGTGAGCAGCGCAGCGAAGGAAAGCAGGCAGGACCTCCATGAGCAGCACCGAGACGCCCCGCGGCCCCGTCGACTCCTCCCGCGTCCCGCGGTACGCCGGCCCCGCGACCTTCGCCCGGCTGCCCCGCCTCGACGAGGTCGGCGCCGCCGACGTCGCCGTCGTGGGCGTGCCGTTCGACTCGGGCGTCTCCTACCGGCCGGGCGCCCGCTTCGGCGGCAACGCCGTCCGTGAGGCCTCCCGGCTGCTGCGCCCCTACAACCCGGCGCAGGACGCCTCGCCGTTCGCGCTGGCGCAGGTGGCCGACGCGGGCGACATAGCGGCCAACCCGTTCGACATCAACGAGGCCGTGGAGACCATCGAGGCGGCGGCGGACGACCTGCTCGGCACCGGGGCCCGGCTGATGACGCTGGGCGGTGACCACACGATCGCGCTGCCGCTGCTCCGCGCCGTCGCCCGGAAGCACGGCCCCGTGGCCCTCCTCCACTTCGACGCGCACCTCGACACCTGGGACACGTACTTCGGCGCCGAGTACACCCACGGGACGCCGTTCCGCCGGGCCGTGGAGGAGGGCGTCCTGGACACGGAGGCGCTGTCCCACGTGGGCACGCGCGGCCCGCTGTACGGCAGGCAGGACCTGACCGACGACGAGAAGATGGGCTTCGGCATCGTCACCTCGGCGGACGTCTACCGGCGCGGCGCCGACGAGATAGCCGACCAGCTGAGGCAGCGCATCGGCGACCGGCCCCTCTACGTCTCCGTCGACATCGACTGCCTGGACCCGGCCCACGCCCCGGGCACGGGCACTCCGGAGGCGGGCGGCATGACCTCCCGCGAGCTGCTGGAGATCCTGCGCGGACTCGCCCCCTGCAACCTGGTCTCCGCGGACGTGGTCGAGGTGGCGCCCGCGTACGACCACGCCGAGATCACGTCGGTGGCCGCGTCCCACACGGCGTACGAACTCACCACCCTCATGACCCGCACCATCGCGGAGGCCCGCGCCAAGTGACCCACGACCACGACCTGGAACTGCGCCCCACACCCGCCCAGACGCGGGCCGCACTGAACCCTCCCCCCGGCCGCAACGGCGCCGACCTCGTCGTGGAGACCCTGGCCGGACTCGGCGCGACCACCGTCTTCGGCCTGCCCGGCCGGCTCGCGCCCGGCGTCCTGGCCGCGCTGCGCCGCTCGGACCTGCGGTGCGTGGGGCTGCGGACGGAGCACAACGCGGGGTTCGCGGCGGACGCGTACGGCCGGATCACGGGTGAGGCGGCCCCCCTCCTGCTGCCCGCGGGTCCGGGCGCGCTGCTGTCGCTCGCCGCGCTCCAGGAGGCCGCCGCGGCCTCCGCCCCCGTCCTGGCGATCAGCGCCCAGGTCCCCGACCGGGTGGCTTCGTTGCGGGGGGTCGTCAAGTCCGTCCACACGGCCCGCACCGCGTCGCAGATCCCCTCGGCGCTCGCGGCGGCCTGGCGGTCGGCGCTGACCGTCCCGCACGGGCCGGTGTGGGTGGAGATCCCGCAGGACGTGCTGCTGGCGGAGACGGCGATCCCGGTGGTGACGGGGGTCGACGCGACGCCGGAGGAGCTGCCGCCGCGTCCCGAGCTCACCGCGGTCGCCGCCGACCTGCTGACGCGCGCCGAGCGGCCGGTGATCGTCGCGGGCGGCGGGGTCGTCCGGGCGGACGCGGCCGGCAAGCTGCGACAGCTCGCCGAGCGGCTGTCGGTCCCCGTGGTCACCACCTCCGGCGGCAAGGGCGCGTTCCCCTGGAACCACCCGCTGTCGCTGCGCTCCTGGCCGGCGGACCCCGCCACCACGGACTTCCTGGAGGACGCCGACGTCCTGCTGGTGATCGGCTCCGGCCTCGGTGAACTCTCCGCCGACGGGCACACGTTCGCCCCCCGCGGCCGGGTGATCCAGATCGAGGCCGACGCGGGCAAGCTGGAGTCCAACCACCCGGCCCTCGGTATCCACGCCGACGCCCGCCTCGCGCTCCAGGCACTCCTGGAGACGGCCGGCACGCGCGAGGACGACACGGCACCCACGCGCGTACGGGCCCTCCTGGACCACCGGGCGGGGGAGGAGCGCGCCGCCCGGGATCCCGCCCCTGAGCAGCAGGACGTGCTGGCGTCCGTCCGCAAGGCGCTTCCGCCCCGGGCGCCCTCCTTCTGGGACCTGACGCCCCTGACCTACCGGGTCTGGTCCGCCTTCGACGCCCGCCACCCGAACACGATGCACTCGGCCCAGGGGGCGGGCGGCCCCGGCTACGCCTTCCCGGCGGCGCTCGGCGCGGCGGTGGCCGACCCGACGTACCCGGTGCTGGCCGTGTCCGGCGACGGGGGCGCGCTGTACTCGATCGCCGAGCTGGCCACGGCCCGCCGGTACGGCCTGGACGTCACCTGGCTGGTCGTCGACGAGGGCGACTGCGGTGACGGCGACTGCGATGACGACGGTGACGGCGTTCCGCCGGACTTCGTCGCGCTGGCGGAGTCGTTCGGCGTGCCGGGGGTGCGGACGGGCCCGGAGACACTGGCGTCGGACCTGGCGCGGGCGCTGTCCGCGCCGGGCCCGTCGGTGGTCGTGCTGCCGACGACTACCAGATCGCCTCGACCCACTCCGGGTGGTCGATGAACGGGTTGCGGTTGCCCTGGTAGTCGCTGTGGATGAGGTCGTTGCGACGCTTCTCGGAGGCGTCCGGCGGGTCCTCGTCGTTCCACTGCTTCAGCACGGAGAGGCGTCCGTGGTACGGGGCGCTGCCGTTGGTCACGGAGTTGTTGGGCTCCAGGTCGGCCCAGCCGTCGCCGCCCTCGTAGCGCACGGCCATGTAGAGGATCATCCGGGCCACGTCGCCCTTGACGGCGTCGCGCGGCTCGAAGGAGTCGGAGTCGGTGAGGCTGCCGCCGCCGTTGCTGACGGAGCTGCCGCCGTTGTCGAAGTCCTTGTTGCCCCGCACGGAGTTGACCTGCACGTCCTCCGGGCGCAGGTGGTGCAGGTCGGTGCCGGGACCGGTCGCGGTACCGAAGTCGCCGTGGGACTTGGCCCACACGTGCTCGCGGTTCCAGTTGCCGGTGTTGCCGCCGTTCAGCGACTTGCTGCGGGAGAGGCCCGAGTAGAGCAGCCGGACGTTGTTGCTGTTGTCCGGGTCCTGGTCCGTCACCTTCAGCGCGTCCCACACCGCCGAGTACGACAGCTTCTTCTGGTCGCTGATGATGTCGTGCAGGGAGTCCTTGAGCGCGCTGCCCGTCTTGCCGGTCGCGCCCGCGTAGTACGTGTCGTCGTACGCGGCGGTCGTCACCGCGGCGGTCGCGGACGCGGGGGAGGGGACGGTGGAGGCCGTGGCGGCCGGGGTGAGGGCGGCCAGCAGCGCAGCGCTCGTCAGTGCGGGGGCGATCCAGCGGCGGCGGCGTATGTGCGTGGCGGGCATGGGGTGTCCGTTCTACGCGAGTTGATGGAGCGGCCAACGGGAGGAGGGTGGCACGGACGTACGCCTGAACGGGTGAACGCGGTGAGGCGGTTGTGTGTCGAGACGCCCGGGTGCCGACCGGTGGACCGGGACGGATCGGGGCAGTTCGTCAGGTCCGTACGCACTCCTGAGGGTGGCGGGGGACCGGCGTGCGGGCGACGACACCCGCACGCCGGTCCCCCGCCATCCGGCCGATCACCACGCAACAGGCCCTAGGCGGCGGCGAGCCGGCCGCTGATCGCCTTGGCCCTGGCCGCCGCCTCCTGCAGGACGCGCTCGTGGGAGGCCTCGTAGAGGGGGACCAGCTCGGCCATCGCCGGGTTGTGCGGGGCCATGGTGAGCTCGGGGACGAGGAACTCGACGTCCATGGCGAACACGTCGGCGAGGACGGCCCCCAGGAAGTTCTGTACGTAGTCGTAGCCCTCCCTGGGCGTGCCGGGCCCGTAGGCGCCGCCGCGGCTGGCGACCACGGTGACGGGGGTGCCCTTCAGGGACGGCGCGTCGCCCGCCGTGCGGCCGACCAGGAACACGTTGTCCAGCCACGCCTTCAGGGTCGACGGGATCGACAGGTTGTACATCGGGGCGCCGATCAGCACGGCGTCGGCCTGCTCCAGTTCCTCGATGAGCCGGGCGCGCTCGGCGAAGGCCGCCGCCTGCTCCGGGGTGTGCGTGGCGGGGTCGACGAAACCGGCCGTGTGCGCCTCGGCGGTGATGTGCGCGACGGGGTGGGTGGACAGGTCGCGGTAGATCACCGTGCCCTCCGGGTGCTGCTCCAGCCAGGCGGTGCGGAAGGCGGCCGTGACCGAGCGGGAGGAGGACGCGGCGCCGGGAGTGACGGACGAGTCGATGTGCAGCAGCGTGGCCATGGCATGTCTCCGAGAGGAAGAGGACGTGAGGAAGGAAGGGCGCCCCGGCACGGGCCGACCCCGATGAAGTTTCGTGCCTAACTAGTGATACCACACTAGCTTACTTTTTCTCAGCTACTAGGTCGGTGGGCGGTATCATGAGGGCATGGCGGCCGAGGACACGCACGAGCAGATCCACGATGAAGCAGTGTGCAAACGCGTCGACGGCGGCATCACGCGCGTCTTCCAGCTGCTCGGCAAGCGCTGGAGCGGCCCGATCGTGTCCGTGCTGGTGGGGCAGCCCGCATACTTCGCCGACCTGCGCCGGGCCGTCCCCGGCATCAGTGAACGCATGCTCTCCGACCGCCTCACCGAGCTCGCCGACGCGGGACTGGTGGTGCGCGAGATCAACGAGGGGCCCCCGCTGCGCGTCTCCTACCGGCTGACCGAGTCGGGCGCCGCGCTCGAACCGGCCCTGACCGAACTCGCGCGGTGGGCCGACAGGCACCTGCCGGAGGGCCACCACCCGTGCGCGGAGGCCGCCCCGAAGTGACCTCCCGTGCGGCGGGCGTCCCGCGCCCGGAGCGCCCGGAGCGGAGAAAGCGCAGGTTACGGCGCCGGTGACGGACGACGACGGCGAGGCGAAGAGGCCGACCTGCCGCCGGGAACGGCACCGCCGAGTGGCACAGTGGAGGGACGCGACCAGTGTCCCCGGAGTCCTCGGAGGTAGACCCCTACATGCGCCTGCTGCTCATCCGCCACGGCCAGACCCCTTCCAACGTCAAGCACCTCCTGGACACCGCGGAGCCGGGCCCCGGACTGACCCCCCTGGGTCAGGAGCAGGCGGCCGCACTCCCCGAGGTGCTGGCGTCTGAGGAGATCGACGCCCTGTACGTGTCCACGCTGGTGCGCACCCAGCTCACCGCCGCACCGCTGGCCGCCGCGAAGCAGCTCGAGGTCCGCGTCCGGGACGGCATCCGGGAGGTCCTCGCCGGTGACCTGGAGATGCGCGGCGACGAGGAGGCCGGCCTGACGTACATGACCACCGCCCTGGCCTGGTCCGCGGGCGACACCGAGCTGCGCATGCCGGGCGGGGAGAACGGCGTGGAGGCCCTCGCGCGTTACGACGCCGTCGTCGAGGAGGCCGCCGCCACCGGGGCGGAGACGGTGGCCATGGTCAGCCACGGCGCGGCGATACGCATGTGGGTGGCCGCCCGCGCGGAGAACGTCGGCGCCCGGTACGCGGCCGAGCACGCGCTGCGGAACACCGGCGTCGTCGTCCTCGAAGGCTCCCCCGAACAGGGCTGGCGGGTGCTCCTGTGGGAAGGCCGCCCGCTCGGACCCGAGGACGTCGTTCCCGGTACCAGCGGGCCCGCGGGCGAGACGGTCGACGAGGGCGACCGCTGACCACCCGGCCCTTGCTCCTTCCGCCCCGCCCTTTGCCGTTCCGGCAATCTTTGGTGACGGTTCTCCGGCAGCGTGTGCACCATCGCGGCATGAGCACTCATGACGATGTGACGCGACACGAGCACGGGCACGGGCACGACGAGGCGGCGGCCGACATGTTCGAGCCGCCGGCCTGGGAGGAGCGGTACGCGGGCGAGGAGGCGTTCTGGAGCGGGAACCCCAACCCGCAGCTCGTCGAGATCGCCTCCCGGCTGACCCCGGGAACCGCCCTGGACGTCGGCTGCGGCGAGGGCGGCGACGTGGTCTGGCTGGCCCGACAGGGCTGGACGGTCACCGGCGCCGACTTCTCCGCCAACGGCCTGGCCCGCGCCGCCCGGCACGTCGAGGAGACCGGTGTAGCCGACCGCGTCGACTGGTGGCAGGTCGACGCCCGGACCTTCGAGGCCGGCGACCGGTCGTACGACCTGGTGACCAGCCACTATCTGCACGCCCCCGACGGCGGAATGGTCGAGGTGACCCGCCGGCTCGCCGGTGCGGTGGCCCCCGGCGGTCACCTGCTCGTCGTCGGCCACGCGCCGGACGCGCACTTCACCCAGCTGACCGAGAGCCACCGCAAGGCGATGTTCCTCGCGGAGGAGCTGCGGGGTGCCCTGCCGGACGACTTCGA
The DNA here is from genome assembly GCF_034105845.1 of Streptomyces sp. CRN 30. Lineage (NCBI taxonomy): Bacteria > Bacillati > Actinomycetota > Actinomycetes > Kitasatosporales > Streptomycetaceae > Streptomyces > Streptomyces sp. CRN 30. Next base: position 32,475 of record NZ_JAVRHI010000312.1, read on the forward strand.
GGCGGTCGTGGTGGAGCAGCGGCCCCGGACGATGAACCGCGAGGGTGCGACCGTCCACGCCGAGGACTCGACGCTGCTCGCGCGGCGTCGGAGTCGCTGATCAGGCGGGGAGGTCGCCGTTCCGCACGGCGGTGACGAAGGACGACCAAGGGGCTGTCGGGAAGAGGAGGGCGGGGCCGTCCGGGTACTTGGAGTCCCGGACGGGGACGCCTGCGGGGTGGTGGTCGAGGACTTCGAGGCAGCTGCCGCCTTGGTCGTTGCTGTACGAGGACTTCCGCCAGCCCTGCGGTGCTGCGGTGGTCGGTATGTCAGTCATGAAGTTCGTAGTCCCTTGCGGTCGCCCTGAGTAGGGCCAATGTTTCCGCGAGCGGCAGCGCGTTCGCCAGTGCGAGGGCGTAGCGGTGCTGCAGCTCTTGCACCACGGACGGTGCGTCGTGGACCTTCCCCACGTACAGGCCCTCGCTGTACACCGCGGGTGGCTGGTCCTCGAACCACATCAGCGTGAGCATGTTGCCCAGGAGAGGGTGGAAACCCAGAGCGAACGGCAGCACATACACCTGGATCCTGCCGCTCTCCGCGAGGCTCACGAGATGATCGATCTGCTCGGCCATGACGTCCGGCCCGCCGATTCGACGGCGTAGCACCGCCTCGTCGAGCAGCGCCCACATTACGGGGGTGACCGCCTCGTCGAGGATTTTTGCGCGCTCGAGCCGTGTGACAAGGCGCCTGTCACACTCCCCTTCACTCACAGGAGGGAAGGCCGTGCCCAGAATCGCACGCGCGTACCCTTCCGTCTGCAGGATGCCCGGGACGAGGCACTGAGCGAACTCCTGGATCAGCACCGCCTGCTGTTCGAGCTGCCTCGCCGTCTCGAAGTAGTCGGCCACCGCCGCGTCCTCCTGTGGGAGGAAGCTGCTCAGTACGTTCCCCGTGTTCAGGACCCCGTCCAGCCGCTGCGCGTCCCCCTTGGTCGGGACGCGGCGGCCTGTCTCGATGTGCCCGATGAGTGAGCGACTCATGATCGCGGCGTCGGCCAACTGCTGCTGCGTCAGCCCCGCCTCCTCGCGCTGCGCCTTGAGCCAGTCGCCGTAGACGTTGCCCAACTCGTCAACCCCCTTGCTACAACGACCCTGTCACCAACTTCCCTCTGGCGAGCCTAGCCACAGCGGCACCACTCTGTGAACGTGCCGCTACACAAAGCGACACCCCCGCGACCGAGCAACCGGTCCGGGGGCATGGCCACCAACCGCCACATCACAGGGAGTTGATGACGTGCGTCACCGTATCGCCCGGCTCACCGAGCCGCTGCTACGACTGCTGCTTCCCGCCCGTGGACGGCACCGCCGAGCGGTCGGGCAGCCACTCGCCCCGTACGTCCCCGACACGCCGACCACCAGGCAGGCAGGCTCCCGTCCGCTCCGGGGCGAGGACAACCACCTGGTCCGCCCCTACCTCGTGGCGCACGAGCGGTGTGAGGAAGCGCGGCGGCGGCGCACCCGGCGCCGCACGCTCCTGCTCGCCGTCCATGGTGTGGAGGTGGCGCTGTGAGCGACGGGGGACTGGAGAGCGCCCGCCTGTTGCCCTGGCCGTCACCGGACGGCAGGCGCTGCTACCTGATCACCGACGGAACCGGCCATCTCTCGCGGTTGGCCGACACGACCGAGACCGTGCAGCTGGGGATGGCCGGCGACCTCCTCGCGCACGCGGCCGACATGCTCACCGACCGCCGCGCGACCCCCACCCAGCTGCGGTACCTGCTCGCCCGGATGCACGAGGCGCTGACCGACGTGCACCGGATCGCGGAGAGCCGGGGTGGCCGGCTCGCGGTGGGCGCGCGCGGGGATACGGACGACGACGTGTTGCGGTGAGCCGACGAGGCGAGTACAGCGGTCCATGGAGAGGGGGCCCTCATGAACCGAACTCATCGGACCCACCGCAGATTAGGTCACGTACGCGCGGCCGTCGCCGGTGCCGTGGGCGCCGGGCTGCTCATACCGTCCGTCGCCGTCGCGGCGCCCGCGACGGGACCGCCCGCGGGCGGGGACGTGCCGAAGCTGCACTGCACATCGGACCGGGCGGCGCTGGCCGCCGCCCTGTACCGGGACATCACCGCCGCACTCGCGCACCGCAGGGGCACGATCGCGGTCGGGGTGCACGACCGGGGGACGGACACCACCTGCACCCTGCGTGCCGACACCACCTTCGACTCGGCCAGCGTCGTGAAGGTGACCGTGCTCGCGACCCTGCTGAGGGACGCGCGGCAGGAGGGCCGCAGGCTCACGCAGCGGGAGAGGCAGCTCTCCACCGCCATGATCACCAAGTCGGACAACGCGGCCACCAGCACCTTGTGGCGGCAGCTGGGGATGGCGAAGATCAAGGACTTCCTCGCCGCGGCCGGGATGACCGAGACCAGGGCGGGCGCCAACGGCTACTGGGGGCTCACCCAGATCACCGTCCGGGACGAGCAGAAGCTCCTCGCACTGATCACCGCCGAGAACTCCGTGCTGAGCGACGCCAACCGCGCGTACATCCTCGAACTCATGGGCAAGGTCGTCCCCTCGCAACGCTGGGGCACGCCCGCCGGGGCGCCCGCCACCGTCTCGGTGCACGTCAAGAACGGCTGGCTGTCCCGGTCGACGTACGGCTGGCGCGTGCACAGCATCGGCGCGTTCGAGGGCGCCGGGCACGACTACACGATCGTCGTCCTCACCCACGGCAACAGCACCATGAACTACGGCGTCGCCACCATCCAGGGCATCGCCAGAGCCGTCCACGCGGACCTCGTACCGGTCACCCACGGGGCCGGCGCCCAGCGGTACGAGCCCACCGACGAACCGGAGGAGGCCTTCGTGCCGGTGCCGCCGACGGGCTGAACTCCGGCCCGTTCACGCGGAGTCCACTTTCGTACCACCCCGCACCACCCCACGCGGCCTACGGTGACGGCATGCGCCTGAGAACCCTCCTCGTGACCCTCACCGCCGGCCTCACGGCGGCCACCACGCTCACGGTCGCCGGTCCCGCCCACGCGGGTGACCCCCGTGCCGGGAACAGGTCCTGCTCGCCCGCCGTCTCCCTCGACGGCTTCTCCGACGCCCTCGACAAGACGACGTACGACGGCACGTACGTCGGTAACTTCTCCGCCCTGGCCGTGGACCGCGACGGCTCCCTCGCCGCGGTCTCCGACCGGTCCGCGCTGTTCCGGCTGGACCGCGGGACCCTCCGGCCGACCGGTGTCGTACAGCTCGCCGACCGCGACGGGGCCGCGCTGGACGCCGAGGGCCTGGTCGTGGACCGCGACGGCACCCGGCTGATCAGCGACGAGACCGGGCCCGCGGTACGGCGGCACGCCCGCGACGGCCGTGTCCTCGAAGAGCTGCCCGTACCGGACGCACTCCGGGTCGCCCCGGCCGGGCGCGCCACCACCAACGGCACCTTCGAGGGCCTGACGATGCTGCCCGGCGACCGCACCCTGCTCGCCGCCATGGAGTACGCGATCTCCGGCGACGGCGCGGACATCGTCCGCTTCCAGACCTGGCAGCGGAAGGAAGTTGCGCACGGCGGACAGTTCCGGCTCTCCGCCCAGTACGCCTACCGCACCGACCCCGGCCTCGGCGTCCCCGAGGTCACCGCCACCCCGGACGGCCGCCTCCTCGTCCTGGAGCGCGGCTTCACCGCCGGCGTCGGCAACACGGTCCGCCTCTACCTGGCCGACCCGGAGCGCGCCACGGACACCAGCGGCATCGAGGCGCTGACCGGGCAGCGCGGCGTACGGCTGATCAAGAAGACCCTCCTCGCCGACCTGGTGAACTGCCCCACCCTGGGCGCCACCGCCAAGCAGCCCCAGCCCAACCCCCTCCTCGACAACATCGAGGGCATGACGATCACCGGCCGCAGCAAGGGCCGTTTGAACGTCCTCCTCGTCAGCGACGACAACCAGAACGCGGCCCAGACGACGCGGTTCTACTCGCTGCGGGTGCGGACGGCCGGCTGACGCTCCGGCCCCTCCTGCGCAATCATGACCGGGTCTTCCGACGGGCCAGGAAGGCGATGACCGCCAGAACTGCTCCGCACACCGCGGCGACAACTCCGAGTGCGACCGGCACGGCATCGCCGGTAAGCGTGCCCGCAACGCAGGCGCATGCCCCTCCCACGATCCCGATCGCAGAAAGGGTGCTCACCCTTCTTGTCGCGTTTGCGTCATCCATCGATACTCCCTTCCGTCGCAGCGGCCCGCGAATGCAGCCCGCCGGGCGGCAGACCGAAGAAGCGTGACTCAGCAGGGGTGACGTGATCCCGCACTCGCGTGCGAGCAACTCAGTCGACGTACGCGGGTGCGGTGGTCAAAGTGTTGCGGCGAGCCGGCGCATGTACCGCACTCCGGGCCGCCCACCGATGCCGGCATCCCCCACCGCGATGAACCCATTGCGTCCGAGCACGGTCATGGAGGCCGCGTTGTCGCGCGTGGTGAACGCGGTGAGTGAGGACAGCCGGTACGCCGTGGCGGCCAGATCACACGCCTCCCGCACCGCAGCCGTCGCCACGCCCTGTCCCGCGGCGCGCTCACCGATCCGGTAGCCGAGTTCAGCAGTGCCCTCCTCCTGGGCGCCCACGTCCACGAGGTTGACGCGGCCGACCAGCTCGCCGTCCCCGTCCAGCACGACGTGGAAGTGACACTCCCCGGCGTCCTGCTCGGCGAGCAGCGCACGATGACGGTCGGCGAACTCGGCGAAGTACGCGTCCCCGCGATCCGGCACCGACCGCGCGAAATACTTGCGGTTCTCCCGCTCGAAGGCCAGCAGGGCCGCCCCGTGGTCGATGTGCAGTCGTTCCAGCTTCAGCATGGCCGACAGCGTACGGAAGCAGACCGCTGCCGAGGGCGGCTCCCGTCAGGCGGCGGGGGCGGCCGCGGAAGCGGCTAGCCGCGCCCCCGCTTCATGACGAGGTAGAGCACGACGATGACGACGGCGAGAATGATGAGGAATTTCATCGTTGCCTCCTGCGGCGATTCCTGTTCCATATCCCGTACGCGAACATTGCGACGACGAACGCGAAGATGAGGACGACCACCACCTTTCCGGCGGTACCTTCCGGGATCCAGCCTCCTCGGCCCTCGGCGGCGAGCATTTCCACGGGTAGCACGGACACGGGCCCCTTCAACTCCTGTCGCGGCGTACACCGCGATGAAGATGAGCGCGTCTCGTCCGTTCTCGACCGGCGCGTACTTTCCGGAGGCGGCCAGGTCCACCCATGCCCTCCTCATCGGCGCCCTCGGGGAGCGGTGGGCCGGCCGATGGCGTCGACCGGCGGGCCGTTGACGGAGTCCTGGTCGACGGTCAGGCGGTGCCGGCTGCTTCCCCCGATCCTCATGGCCCCCAAGGTGCCCGGGAGATGGCGGACGAAACCGGGGGCCGGGTCGGAGCCGTACGGTCCGGGCGGGTGGTCCGCCGGTCGGTCGGGGCGCTGTTGCGGGACGGCACCCTCAGGCGGCCCTGGCTGACCAGTACCGCGAGGACGACGACCAGTCCGCCGGCGATCTCTCGAACGGTCACCGTCTCGGCGAGGAAAACCGTGCCGAGCAGGACGCCGCCGAGGGGGGTCAGGTAGGTGACGGTGGAGGCGATGGTGGCGCCCCAGGCGTTGATGACGTTCGCGTACCAGACGTAGGCGATGCCGGTGCCGATCGCGCCGAGGACGATCGTGCTCGCTGCCACTGCCGGGGTGATGCTCAGAGGGCCCGACGCGATGACGGGGCTCAGGGCGATGCTGAGCAGGGCGCCGGCGCCGATCTGGCTCGCGGTGACCGTGAGGGCGTCGTACGGCGAGGTGCGCTGGAAGCGGCGGGTGAGGACGAAGCCGAAGCCGTAGCAGACGGTGCCGCCCAGGCACGCGAGGCCGGCCAGGAGGAGGTCGCCGTGGGAGGAGTCCATGGCGTTCCACGGCGCCGCGACCAGCACCACGCCGGCGGCGGCCACCAGGAAGGCCGACAGTTTCGCCCGCGTCAGCCGCTCCTCGGGCAGGAACGCCAGGGCGACGAGCATGGTCATGATCGGCGTGGTGCCGTTGTAGATGCTGGACAGGCTGGAGGGCAGGCGTTCGGCGGCCCAGGAGAAGAGCAGGAACGGGAAGACGCACATCACCGCGCCGATCCCGGTCAGGTGCAGCCACACCTCGAGACCCCGCGGCCAGCGTCGCCGGGTGACGAGCATGATGGCCGCGAGCGTCACGGCTCCGGCGGTGAGCCGTCCCACGACCAGTTGTCCCGGTCCCATGCCGGTCACGGCCACCTTGATGAACAGGAAGCTGGCGCTCCACGCCGCGGCCGCGCCCAGGTACTGGGCACCCAGCTTCCAGCCCGTGCTTCCCGTCGTCCGGTCCGGTGTGCCTGTGCCCTGCGCCGCCATCGCGGTCCTCCCCTGCCGGTGCATGCCCCTGCTGTCGTGCACCAGGTTCGGGCTAGGCTTTCTATGCAGCAAATAGATGAGACTCATCCACACATGAGGTGTCTGCATGAGCGTGACGGTTCGCCAGGTGGAGGTCTTCCTCGCCGTCGTGGAGCAGGGCGGGTTCAGCGCGGCGGCCGATCATCTGCGGATGAGCCAGTCCGCCGTGTCCCACACGGTCGCCGCCCTGGAGCGCGAGGTGGGCGATCAGCTGGTGCACCGGGCGCCGCCTAGCTCCGCGACCGCCCTGGGGCAGGAGCTCGTCCCGCACGCACGCGCGGTGCAGTCGGCGACGCGTGCGCTGGAGGCGCGGATCGCGCTCCACCGGACCGGCGCGACCTCCGGCACGGTCCGTCTCGCCGTGGCCCCGACCGCCGCGCACCGCCTCGTCCCGCGGCTCCTGCGGCAGTGGCGGACCCGGCTGCCGGACGTGCGGGTGACGTTGTTCGAGGGCGGTGACGACGAGCTGGCCGACTGGCTGGACTCGGGCGTCGTCGACGCGGCCGTGCTGATCGACCCGGAGCACGTGCGGCCGGGCGCCGTCGTCCTCGCACAGGACGACTTCCGGGCCGTCGTCCGGTCCGACCACCCGCTCGCCAGTGAGCCCGTCATCGCGCTCACCGACCTCCTGGAGGACCCGCTGCTGGTCTCCTCCTCGGGCTGCGAACCCCAGATCAAGGGCCTGCACACGCGGGTGGGCGCCCCCTACCGGCCCGCCCAGCGGGTGCACAGCATCGGCACCCTGCTCGGCATGGTCGACGCCGGCCTGGGCGTGGCCGTCATGCCCTCCCTCGCGAGCAGCATGATCGGCCCCGAACTGGTGATGGTGGGGCTGGAGCCGTACCTGTCCCGCACCCTCGTGCTCACCGGCCCCGCCGGCCGCCCCTGGAGCCCGGCCCTGCGGCAGATGTGCGACGTCGCCGCGCTCTTCAGCTCCGACGACGCGGACGCGTGACTCAGTGGTGAGCGCGCGTCACCGATGAGGTGACTACAACGCGTCGAACGGGGGCACGATCCGGACAACGATGATCAGCGGGTCTCGCGGTGCCACCAGGAAGTAGAACCAACCGCCGGCGGCGTCCATGCGTCGCAGACCGCCCGGCCTGGGGCCGTTACCGAGGTCACTGACGTCGATGCCGGTGCCGGCAAGGTCGACCAGTTGGTCGGCCAGGCGTCGCACTTCCGCCACGACGTGAACGGGGACGCCACCCGCCACGTGGTCGTGATCGGGGTCGTACTCCCAGCGCCACCCCCCGCTCACCGGGCCGACAGGCCGACAGCCGCGTGGGCTGCGTCCAGGATCCGTCCGATCTCGGAGGCGGCCTGTCGCGCCTGGGCGGCGTTCCCGTTCTCGGCGGTGTCCTCCCAGCGTCGGAGGTCCGCTGCCAGGCCGGGCTGGCGCTGGATGTGGACATGGACGGCCCACTGGGCGACGAAGCGCTGGAGCGGTGCCAGATCGGAGCCCTGGCGGGACTGATCGGCCGCCTGGTCGAGCTCCCGGGTGAAGGCCGGCAGGGCGGCAGGCGTGATCTGGCTGATGGCCTGCCGCAGCGCGGCAACGGTGGCGGGGGGCTGGGGGATGAGCGGCGGTTGCCCGGCGGCGGCGGTGGTCATGGCTACTCCCATGGGCGCGATTCTGATCCCACGCGTCAGCCTATCGAGCAAGAGTGGCACCCCACCGCTCGAACGAGTGAGGGAAGAGCGGTACCGGCCCGCGCCCGAATGTAACGGCGGGATGAAATCCCGCCCCGCCCGCGTTGGTGACTTCCGGCAGAACAGCAGCTGAGGGAGGCACCCGCGTGGCAGCGCACCAGGGGGACGAGCACTGTACGGACGGGGCGGGGGGACAGCCGGGTCCGGGCTGGGCCCGGCGGCTCGCCGCCTACGCCTGGCGGCGGCCCAAGGAGGTCGTCCTCGCCCTCGGTGCCTCGCTCGCCGGGATGGCCGTCATGGCCCTCGTGCCGCTCATCACCAAGGTGATCATCGATGACGTGGTCGGGGACGGCAGCCGGGAGATGGCTCCCTGGGCCGGGCTGCTGATCGGTGCCGCCGTCCTCGTGTACGGCCTCACCTTCGTCCGGCGCTACTACGGCGGCCGGCTCGCCCTCGACGTCCAGCACGACCTGCGCACCGACATGTACGAGGCGGTCGCCCGGCTCGACGGGCGGCGGCAGGACGAGCTGTCCACCGGGCAGGTCGTCGGGCGGGCCACCAGCGATCTGCAGCTCATTCAAGGGTTGCTCTTCATGCTGCCGATGACCATCGGCAACGTGGTCCTCTTCGTGATCTCGCTCGTCATCATGGCGTGGCTGTCGCTGCCCCTCACCCTCGTCGCGCTCGCCGTCGCGCCCGCCCTGTGGTGGATCGCCCGCCGCAGCCGCACCCGGCTGCACCCCGCCACCTGGTACGCGCAGGCCCAGGCCGCCGCCGTCGCGGGCGTGGTCGACGGCGCCGTCGGCGGCGTACGCGTGGTGAAGGGGTTCGGGCAGGAGGAGCAGGAGACCGGGAAGCTGCGCGGGGTCGGGCGCAGGCTGTTCGCCGGGCGGCTGCGGACCATTCGGCTGAACAGCCGCTACACCCCCGCCCTGCAGGCCGTGCCCGCCCTCGGGCAGGTGGCCATGCTGGCGCTCGGCGGCTGGCTCGCGGTGCACGGGCACATCACGCTCGGTACCTTCGTCGCCTTCTCCACCTACCTCGCCCAGCTCGTCGGGCCCGTGCGCATGCTCGCCATGGTGCTGACCGTCGGACAGCAGGCGCGGGCCGGCAGCGAGCGGGTGCTGGAGCTGATCGACACCCGGCCGGTCATGAACGACGGCACCAAGGTGCTGCCCGCCGACGCCCCCGCCACCGTCGAGTTCGACGACGTCTCGTTCGGGTACGACACCGGGCGGCCGCCCGTGCTCGACGGGCTGTCCTTCGAGATCCGGGCCGGTGAGACCCTCGCCGTCGTCGGCGCCTCCGGTTCCGGCAAGTCGACCGTGTCGATGCTGCTCCCGCGGTTCTACGACGTCACGGGCGGCGCCGTCCTCATCGGCGGCCACGACGTGCGCGAGCTGACCCTGGACTCGCTGCGCGCCGCGATCGGACTGGTGCCCGAGGACTCGTTCCTCTTCTCCGACACCGTGGGCGCCAACATCGCGTACGGGCGGCCCGACGCCACCCGGGAGCAGATCGAGGCCGCCGCCCGCGCCGCCCAGGCCGACGCCTTCATCGCCGAGCTGCCCGAGGGGTACGACACCAAGGTCGGCGAGCACGGCCTCACCCTCTCCGGCGGCCAGCGGCAGCGGGTCGCGCTCGCCCGCGCCATCCTCGCCGACCCCCGGCTGCTCGTCCTCGACGACGCCACCTCCGCGGTGGACGCCCGGGTCGAGCACGAGATCCACGAGGCGCTGCAGCAGGTCATGGAGGGGCGCACCACCCTCCTCATCGCCCACCGCCGCTCCACCCTCAACCTCGCCGACCGCATCGCCGTCCTCGAGGGCGGCCGGCTCGCCGACATCGGTACCCACGAGGAGCTCCAGGAACGGTCCGCGCTGTACCGGCGGCTCCTCACCGACCCCGACGAGCTCGGCGGGGTGTCGCCCGGCCATGTGCCGTCGGCCTCGTCCGAGAAGGCCGAGGACAGCCTCGTACGGGATCCCGTGCGCGAAGAGCTGGACGCCGAGTTCGACGCCGAGCGCGGCATCACCCCCCGGCTGTGGACCGGCGACCGCGAACCCCGCGACGCCGCCCTGGCCGGGACGCCCGCCACCCCGGAGCTGCTCGCCCGGGTCGACGCGCTGCCCCCGGCCACCGACACCCCGGACATCGACGAGGCACGCGCGGTGCTGCCCGAGCCCGGGACCTCCTACGGGCTGCGGCAGCTGCTGCGGGGCTTCCGCACGCCCCTGCTGCTCAGCCTGCTGCTGGTCGCCGTCGACGCGGGCATGGGGCTGCTGCTCCCCGTGCTGATCCGGCACGGCATCGACCAGGGGGTCTCGCAGCTCGCCCTCGGCGCGGTGTGGGCCGCCTCCGCGCTGGGGCTGGCCGCCGTGCTCGCGCAGTGGGCCGCGCAGACCGGCGAGATCCGGATGACCGGACGGACGGGGGAGCGGGTGCTGTACTCGCTCCGGCTGAAGATCTTCAGCCAGCTCCAGCGGCTCGGGCTCGACTACTACGAGCGGGAGCTGACCGGGCGGATCATGACCCGGATGACGACCGACGTGGACGCCCTGTCGACGTTCCTGCAGACCGGGCTGGTCACCGCGTTCGTCGCCGTCGTCACCTTCTTCGGCATCATGGCCGCGCTGCTCGTGATCGACGTGGAGCTGGCGCTGGTCGTCTTCGCGACGCTGCCGCCGCTGGTCGTCGCCACGTTCTTCTTCCGCCGGGCGAGCGTGAAGGCGTACGAGCTCGCCCGTGAGCGGGTCTCCGGCGTCAACGCCGACCTCCAGGAGTCGGTGGCCGGGCTGCGCATCATGCAGGCGTTCCGGCGCGAGCGGGACGGCGGGGCGCGGTTCGCCGCCGGCAGCGACGGCTACCGCCGGGCGCGCATCCGGGGACAGCTGCTGATCTCCGTGTACTTCCCCTTCGTGCAGCTGCTGTCGTCCGTGGCCGCCGCGGCCGTCCTCGCCGTGGGCGCCCAGCGGGTGGACGCCGGGACGCTCACCACCGGCGCGCTGGTCGCGTACCTCCTCTACATCGACCTGTTCTTCGCGCCCGTGCAGCAGCTCTCGCAGGTCTTCGACGGCTACCAGCAGGCCACGGTCTCGCTCGGCCGCATCCGGGAGCTGCTGCGAGAGCCCACGTCCACCCGGTCGGCCGAACGGCCGAGGGAGGTGACGTCCCTCCGCGGCGACCTCGCCTTCGAGGACGTCCACTTCGCCTACTCGGACGAGGAGGAGGCCCTGAGCGGGGTGAACCTGACGATCCCGGCCGGGCAGACCGTCGCCTTCGTCGGCGAGACGGGTGCGGGCAAGTCCACGATCGTGAAGCTGGTCGCCCGCTTCTACGACCCGACGAGCGGCCGGGTCACGGCCGACGGCACGGACCTGCGCGACCTCGACCTCACCGCGTACCGCCACCGGCTCGGTGTCGTCCCGCAGGAGGCGTACCTGTTCCCGGGCACGGTCCGGGACGCCATCGCGTACGGCCGGCCGGGCGCGAGCGACGCCGAGGTGGAGGCCGCGGCCCGGGCCGTCGGCGCCCACGACATGATCGCCACCCTGGACGGCGGCTACCTGCACGCGGTGGACGAGCGCGGCCGCAACCTCTCCGCCGGGCAGCGCCAGCTGATCGCGCTGGCCCGCGCCGAGCTCGTCGACCCCGACGTCCTGCTCCTGGACGAGGCCACCGCCGCCCTGGACCTCGCCACCGAGGCCCAGGTCAACCAGGCCACCGAGCGGCTGGCGGGCCGCCGTACGACGCTGGTCGTCGCCCACCGGCTGACGACCGCCGCCCGCGCGGACCGCGTCGTCGTCATGGACCACGGCCGGGTCGCGGAGGACGGCACCCACGACGAACTGCTGCGCCGGGACGGGCGGTACGCGCGGCTGTGGCGGACGTTCGTCGGGGACCTGGACGAGGCGGAGGAGCCGGCGGCCACGACGCGGGGCTGACACCGCGTCCGGTGGTGCACGCAACCGTCCGGTCCGGCTCCCGCGTCCGTACAGCAGTACGTTCTGTGGGGTCTGTGAGGTGGGAGTGGCGAGAGGGACGAAAGTGAGCGGGGGAGCGAGAGGTACCCGTGGTGCGCTGCGGCGGCGCGGTGCGCTCGTGCTGGCCCTGCTGACCGCGTCCGGGCTGCTGGTGGTCGCGGGGCCGGACAGCGCGTCCGCCGCCGCGCTCTGCGCGGGCCGCAAGGTCCGCACGTTCCCCTTCTCCACCGGTTCCGTGCAGGTCCACCGGCGTGGCGGGTACGTCTGCGCCGTCACCGTCGCCAGGAAGCAGGGCGCCCGGCAGCCGATGTCCGTCAGCGTGCGGGCGCGCGGCAGCCGGCCGGTCGTCGACCGGGGCCGGTACGGGTACCGCGCGGGACCGGTGACCGTGCACGCCGGACGGCGGTGCGTGTGGGTCCAGGGCGAGGTGGGGCGGGGCGGGGTCAGCTCGGGCTGGACCCTCTGCTGAGGCCGGGGTGGCGGGCGGAGCCCGAGCCGAGGCACACGTCCCCGCGCGGCCCGAGGCACACGTCCCGGCTCCCCGCAGGGTTTTCCCTACACCAGGCCGACACTGCTCCGGTTGGCGCCGCTCCCCCTGGTCTCCGTGCCGGTGGCTCCGCTAGGTTCCGGCGCACAGTTGTTTCACAGGGGAGAGCCCATGCGCAAGGCGTTCAGATCGCTGCTGGCCCTCGCGGTGCTCATAGGCACGCCGGGCGCGGCCTCAGTGGCCGTGGCCGCCCAGCCCGCGGCCGACGGCACCGGTTCCGGCCCCGCGGCCACCGCCGACATCAAGGACCGGCTGCTCGCGATCCCGGGCATGAGCCTGGTCGAGGAGAAGCCGTACACCGGGTACCGCTTCTTCGTGCTCGAGTACACCCAGCCGGTGGACCACCGGCGGCCGTCCAAGGGCACGTTCCAGCAGCGGATCACCGTGCTGCACAAGGACACCAGCCGCCCGACGGTCTTCTACACCGGCGGCTACAACGTCTCGACCAACCCGAGCCGCCGCGAGCCGACCCAGATCGTGGACGGCAACCAGGTGTCGATGGAGTACCGCTTCTTCACCCCGTCGCGGCCCGATCCGGCCGACTGGTCCAAGCTCGACATCTGGCAGGCGGCGAGCGACCAGCACCGCATCTTCGAGGCGCTGAAGCCGCTCTACCCGGAGAACTGGATCTCGACGGGCGGCTCGAAGGGCGGCATGACCGCCACGTACTACGAACGCTTCTACCCGCGCGACATGGACGGCGTCGTCGCGTACGTCGCGCCGAACGACGTGAACAACAAGGAGGACTCGGCGTACGACCGGTTCTTCGCGAAGGTGGGCACCGAGGAGTGCCGCGACCGGCTGAACGCGGTGCAGCGCGAGGCCCTGGTGCGCCGTGCGCCGCTGAAGGAGCGGTACGAGGAGCTCGTAGCCGCCGAGGGCTACACCTTCAACACGGTCGGCAGCCTGGACCGGGCGTACGAGGCGGTCGTCCTGGACTACGTCTGGGGCTTCTGGCAGTACAGCACCCTGGCGGACTGCGACAGTGACCTGATCCCGGCCGATGCGAAGAACGCCACCGACGAACAGATCTGGACATCCGTCGACACGATCTCCGGTTTCTCCGCCTACACCGACCAGGGCCTGAGCACGTACACGCCGTACTACTACCAGGCGGGTACACAGCTGGGCGCGCCGACGATCCGCTTCCCGCACATCGAGAAGAAGTACATCCGCTACGGCTACCAGCCACCGCGGAACTTCGTCCCGCGGGACATCCCCATGAAGTTCCAGCCGGACGCGATGCGCCGGATCGACAGCTGGGTGCGGAACAACGCCGACCACATGCTGTTCGTGAACGGTGAGAACGACCCGTGGAGCGCCGAGCCGTTCCGCCTCGGCAAGAAGGCGCGCGACTCGTACGTCTTCACGGCCCCCGGCGCCAACCACGGCGCCAACGTGGCGGGCCTGGTCCCGGCCGAGCGCGACCTGGCGACCGCCCGCATCCTGGAGTGGGCGGGGGTCGCGTCGGCGGCGGTCCAGGCCGACCCGGACGCGGCGCAGCCGCTGGCCAGGTACGACGCGAAGCTCGACCGGCACGACAACGAGCGCGAGCCGCAGCTGCGGCCGTAGTGGGGTGACGCGTACGGTGCGGCCCCCGGCGAACCGACACTGTTGGGAAACCGGGGGCTGAACGTGACGTCGGCCTTCTCCTCCCAGTTGGGAGCGGTGAAGGCCGACGTTGCGTTTGGGGAGGGTGTCGGTGTCGCTGCGGCAGTGGGGGCTGGGAGAGATCCCGGCGGAGACAGCTCGGGTGGCGTGGACGGTGTGCCCGAAGGGCACCCTGGCGATGCGGTTGCGGGATGAGTTCGCGGAAGTCTTCTCTGCGGAAGAGATCGGGTCGTTGTTTCCGGCGGGAGGCCGCCCGGCGGTGCCGCCTGGAGTGTTGATGCTGGTCACGGTGCTGCAATTCGCCGAAGGGCTGTCGGACCGGCAGACCGCGGAAGCGGTCCGC
>NZ_JAVRHI010000313.1:0-18645 GCF_034105845.1 Streptomyces sp. CRN 30
TCCTTCCGAGCGAGCAACGGAGCTTTTCCAGTGTTTCCAGGCATTCTTTCTTCGCGCCGGGACGTGTCGTCCCCGGTGCGCGCGTGGCTGGTGCTGTGCGCCATGGCCATGCTGCAGTTCCTCGTCGCGGTCGATGTGACCGTGGTCAACGTCGCCCTGCCGTCCGTCGGTGCCGACTTCGGCGCCGACGGCCGTCAGCTGACCTGGGTCGTCGTCGGGTACACGATCACCGGTGGCGGGCTGCTGATGCTCGGCGGCCGGCTCGGTGACGTACTCGGCAGGCGCCGGGTCCTGGTGGCCGGGACGGTGGTGTTCGGTTCCGCGTCGCTGCTCGCCGGGCTCGCGCCCTCGTTCCCCCTGCTCGTGGTGGCGAGGCTGCTGCAGGGGGCCGGTGAGGCCGTCGCGCTGCCGGCGGCGATGGCGGTGATCGTGCTCATGTTCCCGGAGGGACCGCGCCGCTCCCGGGCGCTGGGCGTGTGGGCGGCGGTGGCCAGTTGTGGTCTGGTCCTCGGCTTCGTGCTGTCCGGGGTCATCACGGAACTGTTCGGCTGGCGGTGGATCTTCCTGGTGTCCGTGCCGTTCATCCTGGGCGTGCTCGCAGCGGTGCTCCTCCTCGTCCCGGCCGACCCGCCGTGCGAGCGCACCGCGCTGGACCTGCCCGGGTCGCTGCTGCTGACGGCGGCCCCGCTGCTGTTCGCCTACGGGGTCGTGGAGGCGGGGGAAGGGGACGGCCCGTACCCATGGCTGCCGCCCCCGGCCCTGGTCGGCGCGGTGGGTGCCGCGGTGCTGTTCGTCCTGGTCGAGCGGCGCGCGGCGAACCCGCTCGTCCCGCTCGGGTTCTTCCGCAACCGTTCGAGGGTTCGGGCCAACCTCGCCACCGCCCTGCTCAGCGCGGCACTGTCCACCTCGTTCCTGCTGTTCACCTACTACCTGCAGGACCGGCTGGGACTCGGTCCGCTGCGGGCGGGGCTGACGCTCCTGCCGCTGGCCGTGTCCCTCATCGCGGCGTCCGTGTTCGTGCCGCAGTTGCTCGGACGGTTCAGCGCCCGGGTGTGCGCCCTCGCCGGGATCGGCTTCACGGTGCTGGCGATGGCCGCCGTCGCGCTCGTCGCCCACCGTGGCGCGAGTGCCCTCGCCCTGGTTCCGGCGATGGTCCTCATCGCGGCCGGCATGGGCTTCGGCATCGTCGGGTTGCAGTACGTCGCGGTGGCCGGGGTCACCGAGGAGGACGCCGGCCTGGCCTCCGGCGTCCAGCGCGCCGCTGACCAGCTCGGTGGCTCCACCGGAGTCACCCTGTACGTCGGCATCGGGTTCGCCCCGGCGCTGCACGGCGCCGATCCGTTCCTCACCAGCAGCCTGCTCGCCGTCGTGGGACTGGCGGCCGCCGGGGTCGTCGCCTGGCGGATCGCCCTGCCTACCGCTTCGGCCGGCGGGTCAGCGGCCGGGTGACCCGCTGACGGGGGTGCGCCCGGCCGGAGCGGATGCCTGTACGGGCGCACCTCTCGCGCGCGGGCGAGGACGTCTTCCCCGAGGATGCGGCCGCCGCCGACATGCGTCGGCGCCCTCGGCGACGGCCGCGTGCGCGAGGACGCTGCGGTTCCCGTCCGCGATGTCCACGCGCTGGAAGTCCTCACCGGACCCGGGGCACAGCGGGAGTGCGCCCCGGCTCGAACGGCCGGGAGGACGAAGTCCGGAGCCGCCGTGTCCGCTGCGGAGGCACGGCTCCGGTCGTCACCCCTCGCAAGGGGCGGCGTCCTGGCCCGGGGGCTGGGGGCGCGGGCGTGTCACGTACGGTCGCCGGCGTGGAATGCCCGGCGGGCATATGCCCGTGCTGGGATCGTAAGGCATCCTCACCGCCCTGAACCAGGCCCGAACCAGGCGTTGAACCAGGCCCTGGAGGAGGCCCGACGGCCGAGCACGGCGGTGGTGCGGGACCGGCCCGTGTGGGCGAGCCGGTCGTCGCGCCGGTGTCAGGCGCCCGCACCGCCCAGCGTGAGGCGGCCGTCGATCACCTCGCGTGCCACGTCCCTCAGCACCCGGTTGTGCGAGCGCGCGTGGCGGCGCAGCAGGGTGAAGGCCTCCTGGGGCGGTACTGCCAGGCGGGCCGCGAGCATGCCCTTCGCCTGTTCGATCAGCACCCTGCTGTCCAGGGCGTGCTCCAACTGGCCGACCAGGAGCCGGTTCTCCCGAATCTGCCGCTCCCTCTCCAGGCTGATCGCCGCGACGTCCGCGAGGGACTGGCCGAGCGTCAGTGTGTCGGAGCCGAGGCGGTCGCGGCTGAGCAGGACCAGGGCGCCCAAGGTGCGGGCGCCCGCGCGCAGGGGGCACGCGGCGGCGCGGACATGGCCCAGGTCCCGGGCGCGTGCCGCGTAGCGCGGCCAGCGGGTGTGCACGGCCGGGTCGTCGAACACGGCGTCCTTCATGGGTACGCCGGTGGTGCCGCAGTCGTGGCCGGGGCCTTCCCGCCAGGCGGCCGCGTCCCGAGCCAGGGCTCGTACGGCCGCATCCGAACCCGCCGTCCCGCCACCGTCGCCACCACCACCGCTGCCGCTGCCGCCGCCGGTGTCGATGTACACGCACACCGTCGCCGCGCTGCAGTCGCCGAGCAGTCCTGCGGTGCGCCGTGCGAGCAGCTCCAGCAGTCCGGGGCCCCCTTGCGGGGGATGGAGTGTGCTGCCCGCGAGTTCCACGAACACATCGGCGAGCAGCTGCTCCGGTAACGCCATCGCCGGCCCTTTCATCAGTCGTCAGTCGGTCGTCACGGCAGTTCCCCCAGGTTCGCCAGCACCCGCAGGGCCACCGCCTCCGTGGACAGCCCCAGGGTGAAGGCTCTGCCCTTGATGAGGGCGAGGGCGTCGTTCACGGGGAGGCCCGAGCGTACGGCGTGGGCGCCCGCGGCCTGGTGGACGGTGTCCCGGTGGTCCGTGCCGCCGTAGAGCTCGGGGTCGGGGTCGGGGCCGAGCAGGACCGTCTGGGTCAGGGCCTCCGCGATGTCGGCGCAGGTGCGGTAGCCCTTCGGTCCCGGCTTCGGGTCGTAGAGCGTGAGCGCGCCGATGCACAGGCCCGTCGACTCCAGCGGTACCGCGAGCACACCGGTGAGGCCCAGGCCGGTCAGCTCCGGGCCGTAGCCCGGCCACCGCCGTTCGATCGCTCCCGGATCGGCTGCGAGGACCGGGCCGTGGCACGTGGTCGCGTCCCGTACGGGGCCCTCCTCCAGGATGAACTCGAACTCCTGGGCGGCGCGGGAGGTGTCGTCGGAGGCGGCGAACGCGAGCTGGGCGTGGTCCCGCCCGACCAGGGTGAGGGCCGCACTGTCCGCGTCGCACGCCTCGGCGACGCCGGTCATGAACAGGGGGCGTGGATTCCACATCCGTGACCAGGCCGTCATGCGGCGGGCGTACGACTGCTGGAGCTCGGCCGAGGAGAGGTGGATGGCCGCCATCCTGCGGTGGGTGGCGGCCATCCTCAGGTGGACGTCCCGCCCGCTGCGTGCGGCGAGCGACTCCTGCTTCTCGGCGGCCTCTTCGGCCCGGCGCGCGCGCTCCCGGGCACCGGCGGCCCGGCGCCAGGCGGCGGCCGCGACGCTCGCAGGGTTCTCCCCCCGGCTCATGCGGACAGCCTACGCCCGGCCGGTCAGCCCCCGCTGTCCGTCACGCCTTGTTCCTCCGCCGGTCGTTCCTGCTGTTCTTGTTGTTCCTGCTGTTCTTGTTGTCCCTGTCGTTCCTGTTGCTCCTCCATCAGCAGGACGACCCCGCCGTTGTGGCCGTCGAAGGGTGTGCACACCACCGCGCACGTGATGCTCCGGCCGATCCGGTTGACGGACGGGATGTTCACGGGCCCGCAAGGCTCGTTGGTGTCCACGCACTCCCGGACGACGGCGTGCACCTTTCCCACGGGCAGTCCGAAGTCCAGGTGGAAGAAGTCCTCGCCGAGGGTCTCGTCGGAGCGCAGCCCCCAGAGGCCGGCCGCCCCCCGGTTCCAGCACCTGACCCTCATGTCCTCGTCCAGGACCACCACGCCGGCCGCGATGCTCCCCACCACGGCCTCCAGGAACGCGCGCGCCTCGTCCAGTTCCTCGGTGCGGATGCGCGTCTCCTCGTTGACGGCTCCCAGTTCCTCGTTGCCCGCACGGAGTTCCGCGTTGGTGGTCTCCAGCTCTTCGTTGGTCGACTGCAGTTCCTCGTTCGTGGTCTCCAGCTCCTCGATGCTGGACTGCAGTTCCTCGTTGGTCGTCTCCAGCTCCTCGTTGGTCGACTGCAGTTCCTCGTACGCGGTCTCCAGGTCCTCGCGGACGCGTTTGATCTCCGTGCGCAGCTCCGTGGCCAGGGTGACGTCGGTGAAGGTGATGTTCGTGGCGGCCGGCAGGCCGTCGGAACCCGTGAGGGGGTGGACGGTGATGTCGTAGTACCGCGTGCCGTCGTGCGTGCGACGCTCGGCGCTGGTGACCCGCAGGGTCCTGCGTTCGCGGGAGGCCTGTTCGATCAGCGAGCGCAGTTCCACCGGGCGGTAGGAGAGCTCCAGGTCCTGGAAGGGGCGCCCGACGTCGTTCGTGCTCAGGGCGAACTGGGTGCGGGCGCTGTTGTTGATGAGGATTACCAGGCCGTGCTCGTCGAGCGCCAGGGCGGGCGCCGGGGCCGAGTCGAGGACGAGGTCGCGCAGTTGCCGGCGCCGGACCGCCGCCCTGGTGTCGAATCCGAAGCCGGGCCGGACGTGCAGCGGCGTGATCGGGTACGGCGGAGCGGCCTCGCCCGGGCGCCGGCGGAAGATGCGCTGGCGCATGGTGACGACGTCGAACCGGTCACCGTCGTTGAGGAGCATCTCGGCCTTGCCGAGGAAGAGGAAGCCCTCGTCCCGGAGCGCGAAGTGGAAGCGGTCGACGATCTGGGTCTGCGCCTCGACGTTGAAGTACATCAGCGTGTTCCGGCACACCAGCAGGCGCAGACGCGAGATGAGGGCGTCCCGCGTGACGTCGTGCCGGCCGAAGATGACCCGCCGCCGCAGGTCGGGGTGGAAGCTGTACTGGATCCCGTCGGGTTCGAAGTACCGGTGCCGCAGCTCCGGTGCGAGCGGTTCCAGGACCTTGGCCGGGTACAGGCCCGTCCGGGCGGTACGCAGCGCCTCCTCGTCCACGTCCGTGCCGTAGATCTTCACGCGGTCGAGCGTCTCCTGCAGACCGAGCGCCTCGGCGAAGGTGACGGCGAGGGAGTACGCCTCCTCGCCGGTGGAGCACCCGGCGCTCCAGACCCGGATCTCGTCGTCCGGGCTCGCGTGGGCCAGCAGCTCCGGCAGGATCTCGCGCGACAGGGTGTTCCAGGCGTCGGCGTCCCGGAACATCGCGGTCACGTTGATCAGGATGGTGTTGAACAGGACGTTGAACTCCGCGGTGTTCGTCTCCAGCCGGTCCCTGTAGTCGGCGTACGAGCCGACGTCGAGGTCGGACATGCGCTTGCGTATGCGCCGTGCGAGCGACGAGCGCTTGTACCCGGTGAAGTCGAAGCCGCGCGCGTCCCGCAGGAAACCGAGCAACTCCTCGAGTTCGTCGTCGGGTTCGGCGTCCAGTGCGTCGCTCATCATCGCCTCTTCGCGCTCAGCCTCGCCTCTTCGTCTCGACCAGACCGCGGATCACCGTGGAGATCTCTTCGAGGGGCAGCACGTAGTCCACCGCTCCGGTACCCACGGCCGCGGAGGGCATGCCCCGGAACTCCGCGGTCTCCGGATCCTGCGCGATCACGGTGCCGCCCCGGGACTTCACGGCGTCCGCGCCCATGGCGCCGTCCCGGCCGCTGCCGGTGAGGATGCAGGCGATGGCCTGCGGCCCGTAGGCGCCGGCGACCGACTCGAAGAGCAGATCCGCGGAGGGCCGCAGGAAATGGACGAGTTCGGTGCTGGTGAGGGTCAGGACGCCACCGGGGCTGACCAGCAGGTGACGGTCGGGCGGCGCGATGTACACGGTGCCGGGACGGGCGGTCTCGTCCGCCTCCGCGAGCTTGACCTCCAGGGGGGTGCGGCGCGACAGCACCTCGGCGATCACCGTCTGGTGACGGGGGTCGAGATGCTGCACCACCAGCACCGGCACCGGCAGGTCGCTCCCCATGTCCTTCAGGAGTCTGCCCAGCGCACCGATGCCCCCTGCCGAGGAGGCCACGGCCACGACGGCATAGCGGTCCGACGGGAGTGCGGGCACCTGAACCGTCACAGGGCGAGCGTAACCGACCGGACGCCGCTGAGCGCCGGATCGATTCACCGGGATACGCCTACCCGTTCCCCGGTCTCCGCGACCGGGCGCCGGCCGTGCCTGCGGTCCGCCGTCCACAGGATCAGCGTCACGGCCACCGAGGTGCCCGCCAGCACCGTGATGGCCGTCGCCGGTGACGTGAGGTCCGCCAGTCCGCCCGCCAGGGCCGCGCTCAGGCCCTGCAGGGCGAGCGTGCCCGCGGAGTGCAGGCCCAGGGCGTGCCCGGTGAGGCGGTCCGGGGTGAGGGAGAGCAGGCGCTGCTGCTGGACCAGGCTCGCGCCGAAGCCGATGGACGCCAGGGCCGCGCAGCCGGCCGCCACGAGCACCGGCGGGCGCAGCACGAAGAACAGGTACGGGGTGGCCAGGAGCAGCAGCAGGGGTGTGGCCAGGCGGCCCCGCACCCGCGCCGGGACGAGACGGCCCGTGCTCACGTCACCGACGAGCATGCCGAGCGCCGCCGCGGCGAAGAGGAGGCCCGCGTGGCCGGGGGCGTACGGGACGAAGAGGGCCTCGCAGCCGACGACCAGACCGTTGGGGATCCACAGGCCCAGGTAGGTGAGGCGGCGCGGGGCGGACGACAGGAGGCGGGCGTTGGTGCGCCAGGTCTCGCCGACGGAGGGGCGCCCGGACGAGCGGGGTGGCCGTGCGCCCAGGCCGAACCGGGTGACCAGGGCGGCCACCGCGTACAGGGCCGCCGACACGAGCAGGGTGGTGCGCGGGGACAGGAACGCCACCAGGACGCCGCCCGCCGCGTACCCCGTGATCTGCATGAGCCCGTTCACGATGTTGAGGAGCGAACGGCCCAGCAGGTACGACCCCTTGGGCAGGATCTCGTCGAGCAGTCCCCAGCGGACCCCGCCCGTGACGGACGACACCAGGCCCAGGGCGAGGACCAGCGGGAAGACCGTCCAGGTCGGCAGGGACGGGAGGGCCAGGACCGCCATGACCGCCGCGAAGGCGCCGGCCGCGGCCGTGAGGGCACCCCGCGGGGGCACCCGGTCCGCCGCCGAGAGCAGGGTCGTCGCGCCCAGCACCTGGGCCAGTGACGGGCCGAACATGCTCAGCGCCGACAGCAGCGGGGAGTTCGTCGCCTCGTACACCAGGGTGCCGAGGGCGAGACCGCCGACGGTCGACGCGGCGACCTGGAGGGAGGAGGAGAGGAAGAAAGGGGTGAACTCGGGGATGCGGAGGAGGGAGGTGTAAGTGGGGGCGACCGGGGCGGGGGCGGCGTCGGGCGTGTCGGGCGATGTCATGCAGGGAGAGTGGGGCGGGGGCGCGGTCGGCCGTTAATGTTTCGCGGCGGCGCGAAAGGTCGTGGGGTGCGTGGGGTACGTGGGGCGACGGCGGTAGGGCGGGCGGGGCATGGGCTGGTGGCAGGTGAACGCCGACACCCTGGCCGGGAGCCGGTTCGTGATCTCGCCGATGGCCGAGGTGTTCGCCTCGCTGAAGGTGCTGCACGCGGGCGTCGGCTCGTGGCCCGGTGAGCAGGAGTGGCTGGCCCGGCACCTGCCCGGGTACCGGGCGCGACTGGCCGCCGATCCCGTCACCGCGCTGCTGGTCCGCGCCGGGCTCGGACGGACGTGGATCGCCGACTTCCTGACACCGACACCGAGGGCGGGCGCGTCCTTCGAGGAGGAGCTGGCCCGGGTGCGGGACGCCGCTCCCGCGGAGGTGCGCCGGCAGCTCACCGTGTCGCTGGCCGGCCCGCTGCCGGAGCGGCTGCGCCGGGACGACCTGCCGCTCCTCGCGGCCCGGCTGCTGGAGTACGTGTGGCAGGACGCCGTACGCCCGTACTGGGAGCGGCGCCGGCGGATCCTGGAGGCGGACGTGGTCGCCCGGACCGCGCGGCTGAGCCGGGGCGGGTGGGCCGCGGCGCTGGACACCCTGCGGCCGGGGATGCGGTGGCTGGGCGGGGACCGGCTCCAGGTCAACCTGCACGAGAACCCGCCGCGGGAGATCTCCGGGGCGGAGCTGCTGTTCGTGCCCGTGACGCCGAAGGCCGGGTGGGTGGCGTGGGAGGACGGTGAGCGCTATGCGGTGGTGTACGCGTGCGAAGGGGTGTTCGCGGGTGTCGGGCGCCCGGCGGTGGGCGCCGCGGGCGCGACCGCGGCCGGGGCGGTGCCCGACGGGCTCGGCGCGCTGCTCGGGCGGGGGCGGGCCCGGGTGCTCGTCCTGCTCGACTCGCCGATGAGCACGACCCAGCTGGTGGCGCTGACCGGGCAGGGACTCGGGTCCGTCGGACGGCACCTGAAGGTGCTGCTGGACGCGGGGCTGGTGCGCAGGCGCCGGGCGGGACGGTCCGTGCTGTACTACCGGGCGCCCGCGGGGGACGTGCTCGTCACGGCGCGGGAGGCCACGGGGCACCGTGGGAGCGGTGGCGCGACCCGCCGGGGTTAGCATCCGCCCATGACTACCGACCAGACTGGATCATCCGTCCTCGATGCCGAGATCGGCGCCCTGCGGGGCGGCTCCGCGGACCTCGCGCAGTACCGCGGCAAGGCCGTGCTCGTCGTGAACGTCGCCTCCAAGTGCGGGCTCACCCCGCAGTACACGGGGCTGGAGCGGCTGCACGAGCAGTACGCCGCGCAGGGCTTCACCGTGCTCGGGGTGCCGTGCAACCAGTTCCTCGGGCAGGAGCCGGGGACCGCCGAGGAGATCGAGGAGTTCTGCTCGGCGACGTACGGCGTGACCTTCCCGATGACCGAGAAGGTCGAGGTGAACGGGGCGGGCAGGCATCCGCTGTACGCGCGGCTCGTGGAGCACGCCGACGCGGAGGGGCACACCGGGGACATCCGCTGGAACTTCGAGAAGTTCCTCATCGGGCGGGACGGATCCGTCGTGGCCCGGTTCTCCCCACGGACCGAGCCGGACGCGCCGGAGGTCGTGGCGGCGGTGGAGAAGGCCGTCGCCTGAGGCGGTCCCCGGCACTCGGCGTCAGCGCAGTTCCTCCGGGCACGGTGTGCCCCGCCGCAGCCCGTACGGGGCCGCCAGGCGGTACGTGCCCGGGGACGGGGCCAGGAGCTCCGTCCACTTGTCGCCGAAGGCGTCCTCCTCGCCCTCCATGAGGCAGCCGTTGACGTTGTCGTACGTCTTCGGGAGGTCGTCGTCCTCGCGGTTCTTCGACTCCTCCGTCTCCTGGGGCGCCTCGTACTTGTTGCCCTCGGCGTCGACCAGGCTCAGCCACGGGGAGTACGGGATGCGGACGACGACGCGGCCCGCCTCCTTCACCTCCAGCGTCATCTCGTCCTGGGCGACGACCTCGACCACCGTGTTCGGCCCCGCCAGCGGGGTGGGGTCCTGCACCTCGAACAACTGCCAGTTGGCGTCGCCCCAGATCTGCTTCAGATAGGGCATGCCCCGCTCAACGAGCTCCCGTTCGCGCTCGGCGCCGTCCCCGTCGGGTTTGTCGTCCTGCGGCAGGACCACGTAGTGGACGGCCCACCGCTTCAGCCACTCGTGGTAGTTCGCCGAGTTCAGAGTGCCGTCGTAGAAGAGCGGATTGCGCTCCATGTCGGCCTGGCGGTTCCAGCCGCGCGCCAGGTTCACGTACGGGGCCAGCGCCGAGGCCTCGCGGTGCGAGCGGGCCGGGACGACCTCCACCCGGACCTTGTCCGCGCCCACCGCCTGGAGCTGGTTCACCAGCGGGGCGAGCTCACGGGCCCACGCCGCCTCCGGGGTGGTGTTGACGACGTCGTTGACCGTCTTGACGCCGATCCACCCGGTGAAGCCGACGAAGGCCAGCACGATCGCGTACCACTTGAGGGAGCGCGGCGCCGCGAAGGGCAGCGCCGCCAGCAGCGCCACGCCCGCGAACAGCATCGACAGACGCGTGACGTTGGAGCCGATCTGCGAGCTGATCAGCCACACCAGCAGCACGCCGAGCGCGTACACCCACGCCGTGATCCGTACCGTGATCCATTCCTTGGGGACCAGGAGGGCGACGAGGACCGCGAACACCATCGGCAGCACCGCGGAGCCGAACGACATCGGCTGCGTGCCGGAGAACGGGAACAGCCAGGCGGACAGTCCCACCACGACCGTGGGCGCGATCCCGAGCGACCACGCGCCCGGCAGGCGCTTCTGCAGGAACAGCGCCGCCGCCACCAGGCCCACGAACAGGCCCGCCACCGGTGAGGACATCGTGGCGAGCGCGGCCAGCGGCGCCGCGCACAGGCCCTTGGCCCACCGCTTGTAGCGCCAGCGGTACGGCCAGCAGAACACCACCGCGGTCGCGCCGAGGCCGAAGACCATGCCGAGACCGAAGGTGACCCGGCCCGAGGCCGCGTTGCACAGCAGCCCGAAGACTCCCGCGAACGCCGGCCACAGCGGATTGCGGACCGCCCGGCTGCGCATCAGGATCATCGTCAGCAGGCCCGCCGAGACCGTACCGGCGATCATCATCGTCGTACGGACGCCGAGCAGCGACATCAGGTACGGGGAGACCACGCTGTACGAGACGGGGTGCATACCGCCGTACCAGGCGAGGTTGTACGCCGAGTCCGGGTGCCGGCCGACGAACTCCGCCCACGCGTCCTGTGCCGCGAGGTCGCCGCCACTGTTGGCGAACGTGAAGAACCAGATGACGTGCAGGACGCCGGAGACGACGGTGACGAGGGTGGCCGGGTGCCGGAGGACGCGGGTGGGCAGGTTGGGCCGGGCGCGCCGAGGCGGGCGGGACGGTCTCTCCTGCTCACGCGCCATGGACTGCCCGGCAGGCTCGTCCTGCCGGGTCGGCTGAGGTATTCGCGGGTCGGGACCCTGTCCCGGCTGCGCGTCGTCGGCGTGTGTCGGCTCGACCGTGGTCACCTGAACGCACTCCCCGTGTCCCTCAGTACGCGTCGTACGTGTGCCGTACGTGTCTGTACGTGTCCGTCGTGCCCCGTTTCCCGCCGGGCCCGCCCCTTGTCCCGCATGGCCCGGCCCGATCTCGCGACGCTAACACGCACCCCGCCGGGGAGCGCCCGGTGGTGCTCCCCGGCGGGGTGCCGTGAGGTGGCCGGGTGATGTGCCCGCCGGCCCGGACGAGTACCGGACCAGGCGGGTCATCGGACCGGACGGATCATCAGCCCAGACGGGTCAACTTGGCCAGGAAGCCCGGCTCGACGAGGTCGTCCCGCAGGGCGACCGGGACCTTGACCGCGCTGCTCGTGCCGTCGCCCACGGTCAGGGTGCCGACCTCGGCGCCGGCCTCCGCCGTGTGCGGCAGGTCACCGGCCTCGAAGGTCAGCTCCACCTCCAGGCCCGCCCAGCCGACGGCCCGGACGTCCTCCGTGGCGACGACCGGCGTACGGCCGCCCAGACCGTCGTCGACGTACCCGACGACATCGCCCTTCTTCAGGATCGTCGCCGACTCCAGCGCGCCCTGCGCGGCCCGGATCAGCCGGTCGCCCTCGTACAGGGCGGCACCCAGAATGGTGTTGTCCGGGCCGCCGGCGGGCTGGCGCACCACCGCGCCGACGATGGTGCGGGTCTCCCCGTCCACGTCCTGCTTCGCGGCGAACGTCAGGTTGCCGAGGGCCGAGGTCGTGGTGCCGGTCTTGATGCCGACGACGTTGTTGCTGCCGACCAGCTGGTTCCAGTTGGAGTGGTTGACGCCCTTGTAGTCGTCGTACGACATCATGGCGGCGACCTCCCGGAACACGGGCTGCTTCATCGCCTCCTTGGCCAGCTTCACCTGGTCCACGGCCGTGCTGACCGTGGTGTTGTTCAGGCCCGACGGGTCGGTGTAGGTCGTGTTGGTCATGCCGAGGTCCTCGGCCGCCTTGTTCATCTTCTCGACGAACGCCTCTTCGGAGCCCGCGTCCCAGCGGGCCAGCAGCCGCGCCACGTTGTTCGCGGACGCGATGAGGATGGACTCCACGGCCTCCCGCTGGGAGATCGAGTCGCCCGCGGTCACGTTGACCGTCGACTCGTCCCCGGCGTCCGACTCCTTCTCGGCCGTCTGGTCGATCTCGATCATCGGGCCGTCCTCGCCGCTCTTCACCGGGTGGTCGCGCAGGACGAGGTACGCCGTCATGACCTTGGCGACACTGGCGATCGGCACGGGCTTCTGGTCGCCCGACGAGCCGAAGGTGCCGATGCCCTGCACGTCCAGCGCCGCCTGCCCGGAGGACGGCCACGGGATCTCGGGCTTGCCGCCCTCGAAGGTGAAGGTGTCCTCGGCGGTGAGGTCGAGCGTGGGCGCCGGCAACGGGCGCAGGGACTGCACGACCGCGAAGACGATCACCAGCAGGATGACCAGCGGCGTCCAGATCTTGACCCGCCGGGCCAGCGTGCGCATCGGGGTGGGCGGGGGCGGCGGGGTGTTCGTCAGCTCGGCCAGCAGGTCCAGCGGCGGCTTGGGCGGCAGGGGCTGCTGCGTGGTCCGCTCGGGGCCGATCTGGGGAACGGCCGCGGTGGCCTCCGCCGGGGCGGCGACGGGGGTGCCCGTGGACGTGGCGGGTGCCGGGGGCGCGGGCGCGGGCTTGGGCATGGGCTTGCGGGGCGCCCGCTCGTCGAGCGGCTTCAGCGCGACGAACTTGCTGGTGCGTTCGGCTTCGCGCTCGGGGGCGGGGGCGGGAGCCGGCTCCGGGTCGGGCTCGGGCTTGGGCTTGGGCTTGGGCTCGGGGGTGGACTTGCCGGTCGGCTTGTCGTCGGCCGTCCTGGGCTTGTCGTCGTTCGTGCCGGGCGCGTCGGCCTTGTCGGCCTTGTCGGCCTTGTCGGCCGGGGAAGCGTCGTCGGCCGGGGGCTTGTCGCCCAGTTTGAGCATGGTGGTGGGCTGGTCGACCGCCGGTGCCGGCGTGGGCGTGGGCACGTTCTTGAACACAGCAGTCGGCTGGTCGACCGGGCGCTCGGGGGCCTTGTCGGAGCCGGAGCCGGAGCCGATGCCGGCATCGGCGGCGGGCTTCGCGTCCGAGGCCGTGCCGGAGGCCGCGGTGGTACCGGAGGCCGCGGTGGTACCCGAGTCCGAGCCGGTGCCTGAGCCGGCGTCCGAGCCGCTCGCGTCCTCGGCGTCGCCTTCAGGATGCGCCTTCGCCTCGGACTCGGTCTCGGACTCGGTCTCGGTCTCGGTCTCGGTCTCGGCAGCGACAGCGGCGGGCTCTGGCTTCGCCTCGCTCTCGTCCTCCGCGTCGCCGCCCGCCTCGGCTTCCGCGGACTCCTCGGGCTTCTCCGCGGCCTTCTCGGCCTTCTCGGCCTTCTCGACCCTCTCGGGCTTCTCCGCGGCCTTCCCGGGCTCCTCCGCGGCCTCAGCCTCCGCCCCAGCCCCGTCCCCGGAGGTGCCCCCGTTCTCCGCTTCCAGGTCCCGGCGGGAGAACACGGCCGTCGCCTGGTCGGTGCGCCGAGCGGCGGCCTCCCGGGCCACCGCGAGACGGGGGTCGTCCGACGCGGACAGGGCCTCGCCCGGCTTCCCGGCCGCCGCGGACCCTTCCTCGCGCTCGGCCTCGCTCGCGCGGGTGGAGCCCCCTCCCGGTGCCGACCCCGTCGACGACTCGTACCGCTGCGACCTGTCGGGGGACTCGCCCGCCACCGATGCCTCCTCTTCGCCGCCCCACTGCCGGGACGCGCGTCCTGCCAACCGTGAACCGCCGCCCGGACAGCGCTTCCTGCCGCTGTCCGAACCATGTACCAGTGTCCTGTGTGCGGGCTTGACCCATGCGGTAGACGAGAACGACATACCTACTGGTTCCATCACGAACCGGTCACGCACCCTCGACAGACCAATGTGAGAGGGGTCACCCTGTCACTCATCCACGCGGGGAGGCATGGATGGGCAGGAGCCGCAGAACACTTCCGGAGGAGCTTCTGCTGCTGGCACTGGACCCGACCACGGGTACCACTGCGCAGCCGCAGTCGCTCGACCTCGGTCTGGCCGGAGCACAGCTAGTGGAGCTGGCGCTGGCCGGACGGATAGCCCCAGACGGGGATCGTATCGCCGTGGTGGTACCACGGCCGACTGGAGATCCGACTTTGGACTCCGCGTTGGAGTTGCTGCGCAGGCGTGGCGCTCCGGTGCGGGCCGTCCACTGGATCGGCGGGCCGCGTCTCGGGCTCCGCCAGACCTACCTCTCGCATCTGGAGCGGTGCGGCATGGTGCATGCCGTGGCGGGACAGATGTGCGGAGTGCTGCCGACGACTCGCTACCAGGCGACGGACACGGCCATCAGCCGGGAGATCAGGTCCCGGCTGGACGCGGCGATCCGTACCGGCGTACCACCGGACCCACGGACCGCGGCGCTCGCCGCCCTGGCCCACGCGGTCGGGCTCGGCAAGCACCTGTACCCCGGGAACGAGGGGCGGTCCTCCCGCTCCCGGCTCAGGGACCTGATCCGGCACGACCCCATGGGCGGCCTCGTGGCGCACGCCGTGATGGACGTCCAGAACGGCGTGGGCGCGCAGCCACGCCGCAGCCCGGCGCCCTCGGGCCGCCAGGCCACCGCCGGGGCCAGGGACACGACGGAACCCGCCAGGGGTGTCCCGATGCAGCCACACCACGGTTCCATGGCGCGCGCCGTGGCCCACTGACCCCACGGGCCACGACCGCCGGCACGACGAGCACCACGTCACCGCAGCACCTCAGCACCACGTCACCGCAGCACCACGTACGCGGAGCACCGCAGCACCACCTCAGTACCGCAGCATCACCTCGGTACCGCAGCACCGTCAGCGCCGCACCGGAGCACGCGTTCCCCCAGGACCGGTTCGGGAGCCGCCGGCCCGCGCGGGGCGGGTGGGCCGTGTGTCCGTACGACACCACGGCGCCGTCGCCCCGCGCGGCCGCATCTCCGGCCCGGCCGGACGTCACCGCAGCCGGTCACGGTCGGCCGCAAGTCTGGCCCGAACTGGCGCGTGCTAGGCGCATATCCACTGTTTCCCAGCGGTAGTAAGCACCTTGGTGGCAATCTGCTCATTGGCAGATACGTAAAGTCGTCAGGCCCGCAGCAAGCGTCAGGCCCGCAGCCGGAGGTGCACGTCCGTGGCGTCCAATGTCAATCCCACCGTCCGGCGGCGCCGGCTGGGCCAGGAGCTGCGCCGGCTCCGTGAGCAGAAGGGCATGACGGCCGAGGAGGTCGCGGACCGGCTGCTGGTCTCCCAGTCGAAGATCAGCCGACTGGAGAACGGCCGCCGCAGCATCAGCCAGCGCGACGTCCGCGACCTGTGCGGGGTGTACGAGGTCGAGGACCTCCGCGTCGTGGATTCGCTGATGCAGATGGCGAAGGATTCGCGCCAGCAGGGCTGGTGGCACGCGTTCGGCGATGTCCCGTACAGCGTCTACATCGGACTGGAGACGGACGCGGCCAGCCTGCGCGTCTATGATCCGCAGGTCGTGCCCGGCCTGTTGCAGACCGAGGCGTACGCCGCGGCCCTCATCGACGGCGCGCTGGTGGAGGCGCCCACCGCCGACGTCGAGAAGCGCGTCAAGGTACGCATGCGCCGACAGGAACGTATCTCTTCGCCGGACTACCCGCTGCGCCTGTGGACCGTGCTCGACGAGGCGGCGCTGCGCCGGGTCATCGGCAACGACCAGATCATGCACGAGCAGCTGCAGCACCTGATCAAAATGTCCGAACTGCCGCACGTGACGGTCCAGGTGATCCCCTTCAGCATGGGCGCGCACCCCGGCGTGAGCGGGCAGTACGCGATCCTGGAGTTCCCCGACACCGCCGACTCCAGCGTGGTCTACATCGAGGGCGTCACCAGCGACCTGTACCTGGAGAAGGCGCAGGACGTGCAGCAGTACAGCGTCATGTACGAGCACTTGCGGGCCCAGGCATGGGGCGCCGACCGGAGCCGGAAGTTCATCGCGGAGGTGGCGGACGGCTACGCCCCCTGAGGGCTGCGGCTGGGTTGCGGCTCACAGAGGACGGCGAAAAGTACACCTCGGGAGATTGGGGTGGAAGAGCCGTTGGAATATGCCACCCAGTCGAGTGAATAGTCTCTCCGGAAACCGATGTTGGCGAGTAGCGTCGATCACGCCACAGAACAACACCGTTCGGCGGAAAGACGCATGACAGGTTCCGCTTGGAACCGTCGACGCGGACACAGCGACTCAGCAACTGGCTACCGGAGCAACCATGGCAATCAAGCAGGGCGCCACCCACATGTGGATCAAGTCCTCGTACTCCCAGGGCAATGGCGCATGCGTAGAAGTCACGTCCCCTGTCTCGTGGCAACTGGCGGTGCGGGACTCCAAGGTCCCCGACGGCCCCACCCTGGCCTTTCCCGCCGACGCCTGGAACTCCTTCGTGGCGTCGGCATCGGCGTCGGTCAAGGAGTGACCGCCGGCACCTCCCAGTGTCGGCACCTCGGCCACGACAACTGCACGGGCGCGATACGCACCACCTGCACCACAGACAGAGCCCTCTCGACTGGATCGCCATCTCAGCCGAGGGGGTTCTCCCCTTTCCAGGACCCGCCCTCCACAGTCGTCCACGTACTTGTCCCGGCTGACAACACTGTGGTGAGAGGAGCCGCAGGGCGTTCATCATTGTGAACTCAGGTCACCTCGCCGAACTTTTTTACCTCCTCTTGACCTTCCCGGCCGTTGCCGCGCGCATGTCACCGATCTCAGGATGAGCGGGCACTTCACGGCACCTTGGCATGCCCCGGCCAATCCGGCCCGGGCAGGGCGGATCCCCGGGGAGGGAGCACATGAACGGTCTCGACTGGACCGTGCTCATCAGCTACTTCGGCGTGATGGTCGCGATCGGCCTGTGGTCGCACAAGCGCGTGGACAATGTCAGCGACTTCTTCACCGCCGGCGGCAAGATGCCGTGGTGGCTCTCCGGCATCTCGCACCACATGTCGGGCTACAGCGCGGTGATGTTCACCGGCTTCGCCGGAATCGCCTACCAGTACGGCGTGACGTCCTTCGTCACCTGGTCCTTCCCCATCGCCGTCGGCATCGCCATCGGCGCCCGGCTGTTCGCGCCCCGGCTCAACCGGCTGCGCTCCCGGCTCGGGGTGGCCTCACCGCTGGAGTACCTCAAGGACCGCTACAACCTCGGCACCCAGCAGGCGCTCGCCTGGTCCGGGGTACTGCTGAAGATCGTGGACGTGGGCGCCAAGTGGGCGGCGATCTCGACCCTGCTGTCGATCTACACCGGCATCAGCATCACCCAGGGCATCTTCATCACCGGCGTGATCACCGGCATCTACTGCACGGTGGGCGGTCTGTGGGCGGACGCGCTGACGGAGATGGGGCAGTTCGTCATCCAGTTCTTCGCGGGCATCGCGATGCTCGTGGCGGTGATGGTCGAGCTGGACGGCATCGCCACGCTGTGGACCATCTGGGACGACCTGCCGGACGGGCACGCCGAGCCGACGGCCGGGCCGTACACCGTGACCTTCTTCGTGGCGATCACCTTCATCAAGACCTTCGAGTACAGCGGCGGCATGTGGAACCAGGCGCAGCGGTACATGGCGACCTCGTCCGCGCGTGAGGCGACGCGCTCGGCGTACCTGTCGGCCACGCTGTGGCTGGTGTGGCCGCTGGTGCTGTTCTTCCCGATGTGGTGCGCGCCGCTGCTCGTGGAGGCGCAGAAGCCGGATGCCTCGGACAGCTATGCGCTGATGACCGAGCAACTGCTGCCGCACGGACTGCTGGGGCTCGTCATCGTCGGGTTCTTCTCGCACACCATGGCCATGTGCTCCTCCGACGCCAACGCGATCGCCGCGGTCTTCACCCGCGACATCGCGCCGGCGCTCGCCAAGCAGGCGCGCACCTGGTCGGAGAAGGCCGGGCTGCTGGCGGCGCGCTGGTCGACCGTCGTCTTCCTGCTGCTGTCCATGATGATCGCGACCCAGGTCAACTCGCCGACGTTCCAGGACATCATCACGGTCGTCGTGAAGTGGGTGGCCGGGCTGATGGGACCGATCGCCATCCCGTTCATGCTCGGCATGCTGCCGGCCTTCCGCCGCTCCGGCCCGACGGCCGCGCTGACCAGCTGGGCCGCGGGCCTGTTCGCCTTCTGGCTGATGAACTACCCGGTCAACTGGGCCTTGGAGGACGGCACTCCGCTCCAGTACCAGATCTCCGTCCCGCTGGGCGTGTCGCTGCTGCTGTACGTGCTGATCGGTTTCGTGAAGCCGGAGGACACGCCCGCACGCCTCGCGATCATCGAGCGGATCAACGGGGACGGGGACGGAGCGGCCGCGGCCGCGACCCCGGCCGGTGGTCCGGCGGAGAAGGGCGCGGAGGAGGACACGGAGGAGGACTCGGTGGGCGGAGCACCGGTGAAGGGCCGGGTGCGGGACTAGCAGGACTGGCGCGACTGGCGCGACTGGCGCGACTGGCGCGACTGGCGCGACTGGCGCGACTGGCGGAGCCTTCGGGACCGGCGGGAGCGGCAGGACCGGCGGGATCAGGAGCGCGGGCCAGGACGGGCGGGACCGCGCACGCGCCGGCCACCGGCGCGTGCGCAGGTGCGGGC
>NZ_JAVRHI010000314.1:0-14864 GCF_034105845.1 Streptomyces sp. CRN 30
CGGACGTGCCGCCGCGCGCCGTCCCAGCGGGCGCGAACGGCACGACGAGAAGATCACGGTGTACGTGTCGGCCGAGGAGCTCATGGACCTCGAGCACGCCCGCCTGGTGCTCCGCGGCGAGCACGGCCTGGCGGTCGACCGGGGCAGGATCGTGCGGGAGGCGGTCGCCGTCGTGCTGGCCGACCTGGAGTCCCGGGGGGACGCGAGCATCCTGGTCCGCAGGCTGCGCGGACGGTAGGGCGAGCGCGGCGGACGGGCGGTGCGGGCGGTGGTCGGCTCCGGGAGCCGTACGCGGTAGCCTGCGACCGCCATGACCTCGAACGACGCGACAGCCTCCGACCCAGCCGCCGGCCGTCGGCGTGCGCTGGGGCGGGGGCCCGGTGTCGCACCCCCGCGGCCCGTAGGTGAGAACCCGCCGGAGGTGGAAGCGGAGTCGCCGGCCGGCGCCGAGCCGGACGCGACCGGCGGGGCACCGGCCTCGCCGGAACGCGGGGAGCGGGGCGCACCGGGGGAAGCTCCGCCGCCCGCAGGGGCGGCCGCCGAAGGCGCCGACGGTGTGTTCACCGTGCGGCTCGCCAACTTCGAGGGGCCCTTCGACCTGCTGCTCCAGCTGATCTCCCGGCACCGGATGGACGTCACCGAGGTCGCGCTGTCGCAGGTGACCGACGAGTTCATGGCACACATCAGGGCCATGGGGCCGGACTGGGACCTCGACCGGACGACGGAGTTCCTCGTCGTGGCGGCCACGCTGCTCGATCTCAAGGCCGCGCGGCTGCTGCCCGCCGCCGAGGTCGAGGACGAGGCCGACCTGGCGCTGCTGGAGGCCCGTGACCTGCTGTTCGCGCGGCTGCTGCAGTACCGCGCGTACAAACGGATCGCTGACATCTTCAGCGAGCGGCTGGAGGACGAGGCCCGGCGGTACCCGCGTACCGTCGGACTCGAACCGCACCACGCCGAGCTGCTGCCCGAGGTCGTCATCACCATCGGCGCGGAGGGCCTCGCGCGGCTCGCCGTGAAGGCGATGCAGCCGAAACCGGAGCCGCAGGTGTACGTGGACCACATCCACGCGCCCCTGGTCAGTGTGCAGGAACAGGCGCAGGTCGTGGTGGTGCGGCTCAGGGAGCTGGGTACGGCGAGCTTCGGCACGCTCGTCGAGGACACCGGCGACACACTGACCGTCGTCGCGCGGTTCCTCGCCCTGCTGGAGCTCTACCGCGAGAAGGCCGTCGAGCTGGAGCAGGAGTCCCCCCTGGGCGAGCTGCTGGTGCGCTGGACCGGCGGAGCCGCCGGGGACGACGACGGGGCGCCGCTGGTCACCGACGAGTTCGACCGGCCGCCCGAGGAGCGCGAGGAGGAGCAGACGTGAGCGAGGAGAGTGCCGGGGACCCGGCGGGGAGCGGCCCGCGGACCGTCGCGGACCTCGGTCTCAAGCCCGCCCTGGAGGCCGTCCTCATGGTCGTGGACGAGCCCGCCGGCGAGGAGCACCTGGCGCGCGTCCTGGAGCGCCCGCGGCGGCAGGTCGCGGACGCGCTGCGGGAGCTGGCCGACGAGTACACCGCGCAGGGCCGCGGTTTCGAGCTGCGGCTGGTGGCCGGGGGCTGGCGGTTCTCCACCCGGCCGGCGTACGCGGCCGCCGTCGACCGGTTCGTCCTGGACGGGCAGCAGGCCCGGCTCACCCAGGCCGCCCTGGAGACGCTGGCCGTGGTCGCGTACCGGCAGCCGGTGAACCGCAGCCGGGTCTCGGCCGTACGAGGGGTCAACTGCGACGGGGTCATGCGCACCCTCCTCCAGCGCGGTCTGGTCCAGGAGGCGGGCACGGAACCCGAAACAGGTGCGATCCTGTACAGGACGACGAACTACTTCCTGGAGCGGATGGGCCTGCGCGGCCTGGACGAGCTCCCGGAGCTCGCGCCCTTCCTCCCGGAGGCGGAGGCGATCGAGGCCGAGACCCAGGAGGGCGTACCGTCGTTCGATCCGGACGCACCGGACGCAGACGACGATCACCCGACGAAGACGACGACGGAACTTTGATGCGAAGCAGCGGCAGCGGCAAGAGCGGCGGGCGCGGTAACTACCGCGGTGCCGGCAACGACAGGGACCAGAAGCAGGGGCAGGGCCGCCCCAGCAAGCCCCGCCCGGAGGAGCGCCGCTACGACGTGGGCCCCGGCGGCACCCAGGACGGCCCGAAGTCGGGACGCGGCGGCGCGGCCCGGGGCGGGGCCAAGGGCGGCCCCAGGCAGTCCCAGCAGTCCCGGCAGGGCGGCCGCGGCCGTACGGAGCCCGCGCGCTCCCGCGAGTACGAGACGCGGACCGAGGAGCGCAACCGCGAGCGGTACGCGGGCAAGAAGGACGTCAAGCCGCCCAAGACCTTCCCCGGCGCCGAGCAGGAGGGCGAGCGGCTGCAGAAGGTGCTCGCGCGCGCGGGCTACGGCTCGCGCCGTGCCTGCGAGGAACTGGTCGAGCAGGCCCGGGTCGAGGTCAACGGCGAGATCGTGCTGGAGCAGGGGCTCCGCGTCGACCCGGAGAAGGACGAGATCAGGGTCGACGGGCTGACCGTGGCCACCCAGTCGTACCAGTTCTTCTCGCTGAACAAGCCCGCGGGCGTGGTGTCGACGATGGAGGACCCCGAGGGGCGCCAGTGCCTCGGCGACTACGTGACCAACCGCGAGACGCGGCTGTTCCACGTGGGCCGGCTCGACACCGAGACCGAGGGCGTCATCCTGCTCACCAACCACGGCGAGCTGGCGCACCGGCTGACCCACCCCCGGTACGGCGTGAAGAAGACCTACCTCGCGCACATCGTCGGGCCCATCCCGCGGGACCTGGGCAAGCAGCTCAAGGACGGCATCCAGCTGGAGGACGGCTACGCGCGCGCGGACCACTTCCGCGTCGTCGAGCAGACCGGCAAGAACTACCTGGTCGAGGTGGTCCTGCACGAGGGCCGCAAGCACATCGTGCGGCGCATGCTCGCGGAGGCCGGCTTCCCGGTCGACAAGCTGGTGCGCACCGCCTTCGGGCCGATCACCCTCGGCGACCAGAAGTCCGGGTGGCTGCGCCGCCTGTCCAACACCGAGGTGGGCATGCTGATGCGCGAGGTGGACCTGTAGGAGCGGGCGGAGGTTCCCCCTCCGTCGTCCTCGTCGGCCGGTCCCGGGATTCCGGGGCCGGCTTTCCGCGTTCTGGGGGTTGTGCCGGGCCGTCCCCGTTTTTATAGTCGTACTGACCATTAATCGGGTGTCGCCGTCGGGCGCGGCGCGCGGGAGCAGGGCCCACGGGGGTGGTCCCGGTCCCGTCGCCGGAGCCCGGCGGCGACACCCGGGGGCTGGGGAGGAGGGGGCATGGAGGGCTACGACAAGTACGCCTTCGAGCCCTTCGCCGTCACCGTCGACCTCGCGGTGCTCACCCTCCGCGAGGGCCGGCTCCAGGTGCTGCTGGTCGAGCGCGGACAGGAGCCGTACGCGGGCCGCTGGGCCCTGCCCGGCGGCTTCGTGCTGCCCGCCGAGTCCGCCGGGACGGCGGCCCGGCGGGAACTCGCCGAGGAGACCGGCCTGGCGGACGTCTCCGGTCTGCACCTGGAGCAGCTGCGGACCTACAGCGAACCGGACCGCGACCCTCGGATGCGGGTCGTCTCCGTCGCGTACACCGCGCTGCTGCCCGACGCCCCCGAGCCCCGCGGCGGCGGGGACGCGGCGAGCGCCCGCTGGCTGCCGTACGACGGGCTCGGGCCGCTCGCCTTCGACCACGACCGCATCCTGGCCGACGCCCACGACCGGGTCGGCGCCAAGCTCGAGTACACCTGCCTCGCCACGGCGTTCTGCCCGCCCGAGTTCACGCTCGGCGAGCTCCAGCAGGTCTACGAGACGGTGTGGGGCACGGCGCTGGACCGGCCCAACTTCCGCCGCAAGGTCCTCGCCACCCACGGCTTCGTGGAGGCGGTGCCCGGCGCCGCCCGGCTGACCGGCGGCCGCGGCAAACCCGCCGCGCTGTACCGCGCGGGCCCCGCCACCGCCCTGCACCCGCCCCTGCTCCGCCCCTCGTCGTAAAGGACGCCCCGATGACCACCACCCGGCCCGCGAAGCGCGCCGCCACCGGATCCCTCATAGGTCTCGCCCTCGGGGACGCGCTCGGTTTCCCGACGGAGTTCAACGACGTGCCGTCGATCCTCGCCAAGTTCGGGCCCTGGCGGGAGATGGAGCTGCCGGACCCCGCGATCGTCACGGACGACACCCAGATGACGCTGGCGCTGGGCCGGGGCCTGCGCACGGCCATGGACCGCGGATCCCTCGGCCCGGCGCAGCTGGAGCGTCCCGTGCGCGAGGAGTTCGTCGCCTGGTCCCGCTCCCCGGAGAACAACCGCGCCCCCGGCCGCACCTGCCTGGTCGCCTGCGACCTCCTCGCGCGTCAGGACCGGCCCTGGCAGGACGCCTCCCAGATCCACTCCAAGGGCTGCGGCGCCGACATGCGCGTGGCACCGGTCGGGCTCATTCCGCAGCTGAGCGACGACCAGCGCGCGGGCGCCGCCCAGCTGCAGGCCGCCCTCACCCACGGCCACCCCACGGCGCTCGCCGCCTCCGACCTCACGGCGCACGCGGTACGGCTGCTGGCGCAGGGCACCGAGCCGACCGGACTGGTCGGGCGCCTGCGCTCGTACGCCTACGACAACCGCACCCGGTACCACGAGCACTGGCTCGGCGACCTGTGGACGCGCGGCCAGGACCCGAGCGCGGAGCAGTTCATCGCCCGGGGCTGGGACGAGTGCCTGGAGGCCCTCGACCGCCTCCGCCAGGCCCTCGCCGACCCGTCGCCCGAGACCGATCCGTGCCTCGCCACGGGGGACGGCTGGGTCGCCGAGGAAGCCCTCGCCACCGGTCTGCTGTGTTTCCTGCTCTTCGTCGACGAGCCCGTCACCGCCCTGCGCCGGGCCGCCTGCACCTCCGGCGACTCGGACTCCATCGCCTGTCTCGCCGGCGCGTTCGCGGGCGCCCACCACGGCCCGGCCGCCTGGCCCGAGGAGTGGGCCGACCGCGTCGAGTACCAGGGCGACCTCCTGGCGCTGGGAGCCCTCTGGGACGCTTGAGCGACGACCGACGCCCTCGCCGCCGTCGTCGCCCTCGACACGCGGCGTCCCGCGTACGGCTCACCGGCATCGGCCCGATGCGGCGCGCCCGCCTACCTGCCGGACGCGGCGCAGGCCGCCTCGTTGGGGGCGAGGAAGACACCCTGCGGTCGGTGTCGCTGCCCTCCGTGGCCAGGTCGAAGGCGCGCGAACCCATGACGCAGGAGTAGACCGTGTGGTCGCGGACCAGGGACTCGGGCTGCATGTCCGGGAGCGTACGTGGTCGATCACGTCCGGCGGATCGTGTTTCCGTCCACCGTGATCCGCTCCTCGGCCAGCCCCTCCGTCGCCGGGCCGGTCGTCACCGAACCGTCCGTGATGCTGAAGCGGCTCCCGTGACAGGCGCAGTCGATCGTGCCGTCCGAGACGGCGGCGACCGTACAGCCCTGGTGGGGGCAGACCGCCGAGAACGCCCGGAAGTCGCCCTCCTCCGGCTGGGTGACCACGACCTTCTCGTCGCCGAGCACCTTTCCGCCGCCGACCGGGATGTCGTCGGTCCGCGCCAGCTCCCCGTCCCCGGCGGGGGACTCCCCGCCGTCCCCTCCGCCGCCGTCGCCACCGCACCCCGCGAGCAGCACCGCGGCGCCCGTCGTCACCAGGACGGTGCGCCGTGTCGCATCCAGAGTCATGCCGTTCCCGTCGTCGTGTCCGTCGCGTCCGTCGTGTCCGTCGCGTCGTCCCCTGTGCCTTCCCCCGGGCCGGGCGAACCACCGGCGGAAGGGCGTTCCGTACGCCCTTCGGCCCACGGGGGACCGTCTCGGCAGCCGGGCGCCGCGCACCGCGGTGTGCCGGGCTGACTACGCTGGTGGGACGAGCCGTGCAGGGAACGCAAGCGAGGAGCACAGACGTGGCGGTACGAGCGGTCCGGGGCGCCGTCCAACTGGAGCGGGACGAGGCCGGGCACATGGACGAGCAGGTCGGGGCGCTGCTCACCGCCCTCCTGGAGCGCAACGGACTCACCGCGGACGACCTGATCAGCATCTGGTTCACGGCCACGCCCGACCTGCACAGCGACTTCCCGGCGGCCGCGGCCCGGGGGCTCGGCATCGTCGACGTGCCGCTGATCTGCGCGCAGGAACTCGACGTCCAGGGCGCGATGCCGAGGGTCGTCCGGATCCTCGCCCACATCGAGTCCGACCGGCCCCGCGGCGAGATCGCCCACGTCTACCTGGGCGCCGCGGCCGCACTGCGCAAGGACATCGCCCAGTGAGGACCGCACTTGTCATCGGCACCGGACTGATCGGCACCTCGGCGGCGCTCGCGCTCGCCCAGCGCGGCGTGACGGTGCACCTCGCCGACCGGGACCCGGAGCAGGCCCGTACGGCGACCGCGCTCGGCGCCGGCACCGACGAGGCGCCGGACGGCCCGGTCGACCTCGCGATCGTGGCCGCCCCGCCCGCCCACGTGGCCACGACCCTCGCCGACGCGATGCGGCGCGGCCTCGCCCGCGGCTACCTCGACGTGGCCTCCGTCAAGGGCGGCCCGCGCCGCGAGCTGGAGCGGCTCGGCCTCGACCTGACCGGGTACATCGGCACCCACCCCATGGCGGGCCGCGAGAAGTCCGGCCCGCTGGCCGCCACCGGGGACCTCTTCGAGGGCCGGCCCTGGGTGCTCACGCCCACCCGGGACACCGACACCGAGGTCCTGAACCTCGCCCTGGAGCTGGTGTCGCACTGCCGTGCCGTGCCGGTCGTGATGGAGGCCGACGCCCACGACCGGGCGGTCGCCCTGGTCTCCCACATGCCGCACCTGGTGTCGAGCATGGTCGCCGCGCGCCTGGAGCACGCCGAGGAGGCGGCCGTACGGCTGTGCGGCGGCGGCATCCGTGACGTCACCCGGATCGCGGGCTCCGACCCGCGGATGTGGATCGACATCCTGTCCGCCAACCCCGGGCCGGTGGCCGACCTGCTCACGGACGTCGCGGCCGACCTGGAGGAGACCGTCCGCGCCCTGCGCGCCCTGCAGTCCTCCGACGAGGACGAGCGCCGCGGGGGCGCCACCGGCATCGAGAAGGTCCTGCGCCGCGGCAACGCCGGCCAGGTCCGCGTCCCCGGCAAGCACGGCAGCGCCCCGCGCGCGTACGAGGTCGTGGCCGTCCTCATCGACGACCAGCCCGGCCAGCTGGCCCGGATCTTCGCCGACGCCGGTCGCGGCGGCGTCAACGTCGAGGACGTCCGGATCGAGCACGCCACCGGCCGGCAGGCGGGTCTGGTGCAGCTGCTGGTCGAGCCGAAGGCGGCGCCGGTGCTGACCGCGGCCCTGCGGGAGCGGGGCTGGGCGATCCGGCAGTGACCCGGGCCGGGCGCCGCCTCCCCGGCACGGGAGCCGGTCGGGGGGCCGAAGGGCCCGTGAGCCGGGGGCCCGGGAGCAAGTAACCTTGTGCGGGGCGCCCTCGCGTCCCGCACACCCCGCCACCCCGTACCAGGAAGGTCACCAGACCGTGGAAAACGGCGCCGCCCGGACCGCCCCGGCAGTCATTGTCGCCATCGACGGGCCCTCCGGCACGGGCAAGTCGAGCACCTCCAAGGCCGTGGCCGCGCAGCTCGGACTGAGCTACCTGGACACCGGCGCCCAGTACCGGGCGATCACCTGGTGGATGGTGACCAACGGGATCGACGTCGAGGACCCCTCGGCGATCGCCGCCGCGGTCGGGAAGCCGGACATCGTCTCGGGCACCGACCCGGCCTCCCCCACGATCACCGTGGACGGCACCGACGTGGCCGGCCCGATCCGCACCCAGGAGGTCACCTCCAAGGTCAGCGCGGTCAGCGCGGTGCCCGAGGTGCGGGCCCGGATCACCGAGCTGCAGCGCGCCGTCGCCGCCGGCGCGGTCACCGGCATCGTCGTCGAGGGCCGGGACATCGGCACCACCGTGCTGCCGGACGCCGACCTGAAGATCTTCCTCACGGCCTCCCCGGAGGCCCGTGCCGCCCGCCGCAGCGGTGAGCTGAAGAACGCCGACGTGGCCGCCACCCGCGAGGCGCTCCTCAAGCGGGACGCGGCCGACTCCACCCGCAAGACCTCCCCGCTGGCCAAGGCGGACGACGCGGTGGAGGTGGACACCTCCGACCTCACGCTGCAGCAGGTCATCGAGTGCGTGGTCACCCTCGTCGAGGAGAAGCGGGTCGCGAAGTGACCGAGGCGCCTTCGGTACGGGGGGCCGAGGTCGGCCGCCGCATCGGCGTGGGCCTGATGTTCGGGCTGTGGAAGCCGCGCGTCCTGGGCGCCTGGAAGGTCCCCGCGACCGGCCCGGTGATCCTCGCCGTCAACCACTCCCACAACATCGACGGCCCCATGGTCATGGGTGTGGCGCCGCGGCCCACACACTTCCTGATCAAGAAGGAGGCGTTCGTCGGTCCCCTCGACCCGTTCCTCCTCGGCATCGGGCAGGTCAAGGTGGACCGCACGTCCACCGACCGGACCGCGATCACCCGGGCCCTCGGCGTCCTGGAGAACGGCGGCGTCCTCGGGATCTTCCCCGAGGGCACCCGCGGCGAGGGCGACTTCGCCTCGCTGCGCGCGGGGCTGTCCTACTTCGCGGTCCGCAGCGGGGCGCCGATCGTCCCGGTCGCGGTCCTGGGAAGCACCGAGCGGCGCGGACGGTTGATCAAGGGGCTGCCCCCGCTGCGCAGCCGGGTCGACGTCGTCTTCGGCGAGCCGTTCGCAGCGGGCGACAGCAGCGGGCGGCGGACGCGCAAGGCGCTCGACGAGGCGACCGTGCGCATCCAGAAGCAGCTCGCCGCCCACCTGGAGAACGCCAGGCGCCTCACGGGGCGCCAAGGGACACTTGAGTAGTGGATCCCCCGCCCTCGGGCGGTCCACCGATCACCACGACGAACGAGGTACCACTTCATGAACGACCACATTCCCTCCGACGGCTCGGAGCACGAGCACGGGGCTCTCGGTGATGCCGAGTTCGCGGAGTTCATGGAGCTCGCCGCCGAAGAGGGCTTCGACCCCGAGGACATCGAGGGCGCGCTGGAGGAGGCCGGACACGGCCCGCTCCCGGTGCTCGCCGTCGTCGGCCGCCCGAACGTCGGCAAGTCGACCCTGGTGAACCGCATTATCGGCCGCCGCGAGGCCGTCGTCGAGGACAAGCCCGGCGTCACCCGCGACCGCGTCACCTACGAGGCCGAGTGGGCGGGCCGCCGCTTCAAGGTCGTCGACACCGGCGGCTGGGAGCAGGACGTCCTCGGCATCGACGCCTCCGTGGCCGCGCAGGCCGAGTACGCGATCGAGGCGGCCGACGCGGTCGTGTTCGTCGTCGACGCCAAGGTCGGCGCCACCGACACCGACGAGGCCGTCGTCCGGCTGCTGCGCAAGGCGGGCAAGCCCGTCGTGCTCTGCGCCAACAAGGTCGACGGCCCGAGCGGCGAGGCCGACGCCTCGTACCTGTGGAGCCTGGGCCTCGGCGAGCCGCACCCGGTCTCCGCGCTGCACGGCCGCGGCACCGGCGACATGCTGGACGCCGTCCTGGAGGCGCTGCCCGAGGCGCCGGAGCAGACGTTCGGCACCGCGGTCGGCGGCCCGCGCCGCATCGCGCTCATCGGCCGCCCGAACGTGGGCAAGTCCTCGCTGTTGAACAAGGTGGCGGGCGAGGAGCGCGTCGTCGTCAACGAGCTCGCGGGCACCACCCGCGACCCGGTCGACGAGCTGATCGAGCTCGGCGGCGTCACCTGGAAGTTCGTCGACACCGCCGGCATCCGCAAGCGGGTCCACCTCCAGCAGGGCGCCGACTACTACGCCTCGCTGCGTACGGCCGCCGCCGTGGAGAAGGCGGAGGTCGCGGTCATCCTGCTGGACGCCTCCGAGAACATCTCCGTACAGGACCAGCGCATCGTGACGATGGCGGTGGAGGCGGGCCGCGCGGTCGTCCTCGCCTTCAACAAGTGGGACAATCTCGACGAGGAGCGCCGCTACTACCTGGAGCGCGAGATCGAGACGGAGCTCGGCCAGGTGGCGTGGGCGCCGCGGGTCAACGTCTCCGCGCGCACCGGACGGCACATGGAGAAGCTCGTCCCGGCGATCGAGACGGCGCTGGCGGGCTGGGAGACCCGGGTCCCCACGGGCCGGCTGAACGCCTTCCTGGGCGAGCTGGTCGCCGCCCACCCGCACCCGATCCGGGGCGGCAAGCAGCCGCGCATCCTGTTCGGCACGCAGGCGGGCACCAAGCCGCCGCGGTTCGTGCTCTTCGCGTCCGGCTTCATCGAGGCGGGTTACCGGCGGTTCGTGGAGCGCCGGCTGCGTGAGGAGTTCGGCTTCGAGGGGACGCCGATCCATATCTCGGTGCGGGTCCGCGAGAAGCGCGGCCGGAAGAAGTAGCGAGCGGGGGCCCGCACGAGGGCGGCTCCCCGGATCTCCCGGGGAGCCGCCCTCGTCGTTCTGGTGCCCCGGTCGCCTCAGTGCCCCCGGCGGGGGCCGGGCGGCAGTGCGACGGGGAAGT
This sequence comes from Streptomyces sp. CRN 30, assembly GCF_034105845.1. Taxonomy (NCBI): domain Bacteria; kingdom Bacillati; phylum Actinomycetota; class Actinomycetes; order Kitasatosporales; family Streptomycetaceae; genus Streptomyces; species Streptomyces sp. CRN 30. The sequence goes on from NZ_JAVRHI010000314.1 coordinate 10,560, forward strand.
GGTGCGCACCGGTGTGACCGGTGGGCATCCGGCCCACCGGCTGCCAGACGGACGCCGCCTGGGCCGGGTGGCCGGGCTGTGCCTCGCGCCGGGTGCCGTGCTGGGTGGCGAGGCGGCCGGTCGCGTACGCGGCGGTGCCGTGGCGGGCGTCGTACGCGCCCGTGGAGTACGCACCGGTGGAGTAGGACCCCGTGGAGTACGACCCGTAGCCGCTGCCGAGGTGCGGAGCGATGCCGAAGGCCGTGAAGCCCATGTCCTCCTCACCGTGGCGGTCGCCGGGCAGGGCCCGGAAGGACCTGTTCCACTCCGCGTAGAGCGCGTCGTAGATCGGCGTGACCGAGGAGCTGCCTTGTTGGTCCTGCGCGGGCCGCATGGAGGGAATCGGCTGGTAGGACTGGCGGCGGGGGACTTCGTATTGGTGCACACTGGTCCAAACGACCCCGCCGCGCCGGGGATGCGGCCTTGCCGCGCCGCCCGGCGGGGCACCCCCCGTACGGCCCACACCCCGGGCCGGCGGGGCCGTCGGGACCTGTCGGGTACGGATCCCGGGCGGGGCGGTCAGGTGCCTGCCAGCGGCAGCGTCGCGGCCACCAGCCTGCCGTTCGCGGCCGCCTTGTCGAGGGCCTCGCGCAGCAGGTCCTCGCGGGGCTGGCGGCCGATGGAGCCGACCGGGGCGGCGAAGAGGATCACCTGCTGGTGCTTGGCGGCGGCCGCCCGCCAGGTGTCGGCGGCCTGCAGCGGCTGGTGCGCCTGCCACCAGGCGACCGGGGAGCCGCCGCCGGCACCCGGCTGGAGGATGGCGTGCAGCTGTCCCACGGCCAGCAGTACCGACCAGCCGTGCAGCACCGGCGGGACGCACTCGACCTCGGTGAGCGGCACGAAGCCCTGCTCGACGAGGAGCGGCAGGAAGTCGTCGTCGGCGCCGGACGTGCCGGGGCGGACGATGGGGGCGGTGGGTTCGACCACGAGCGCGGGACGGAGCTCGCCGCCGATCAGCACGAGTCCGCTGGTGACCCCGAGCACGGCCTGCTCGGGCGCGGCCCCGGCCGGCTCGCCGTCGGCCGTGATGGAGCGGACGGCGCCCTGCAGCTGCTCCTCGGTGACCTGGACGACCTGGGAGGGCAGGCAGGTGGCGTGGGCGAAGGCGAGCACGGCGGTCTCCTCGCCCACGAACAGCACGGTGCTGGTGCGCTCCTGTGCGGAGTCGCCCGGGGTGCGGCAGGACGTGCAGTCGTAACTGCCCGGGGCGTTCTCTCCGGCGAGCAGCCGGTCGGCTTCCTCGTCGCCGATCTCGGCACGTACCTCGTCGCTGACGTCGAGCATGCGCGGCACGGGGGGCTCCTCGGGATGTGGTGCGGGGTGGGGCCGGGTGGCTCCCGGCCCATGAGCGCGGGGGGCCCGGCTCATGCAGGAGACAACGGGCGATCTGTGGCCGGAGTCACGCTCGGGGGCGAACGGAGTCGAACCGTCCGGAGCGCACCGTGAAACCCCGGGCGGAATGCCTCACTCCACGTCAACTTCTTGTAACTACAAGGCAGTTCCCGCGGTGAGGTGGGTCACAGATCACCCTGCCTCGTGGCCGACAAATCCGGAAATCAGGGAATGAAGTGGGTGGCCGGAAAGGGTTGATACCTGCGGTAACGGCGAACTGGCCTGTGCGGACGGCGCGCTGGTTGATACGAGCCCCACGGCTCCCTACATTCCTCGGCCGTGTGCATCGAGCACCGCTCGGGTACGTCCGCCGGCCGCACGACGCAGCCAGCACCACCACCGCCGGCGGACGGGGCGGAGCGCACCGTCCACGTCCCGTACGACGTGGACCGCGCGCCGCCCTGGGGGACCCCGGGTCCTTCGAGAGGGAAATACATGTCCGCATGTGCCGACAGCGCCCACGGCAACACCCGTAAGACGCGTACCGCGGCGGTCCTCGCCGGAGCGGCCCTGCTCGCTCCGTTCGGCCTCCTGGCCGGGACGGGCAGTGCCTCGGCGGCCGACGGTGGAGTGTGGGACCGCATCGCGCAGTGCGAAAGCAGCGGCGACTGGAACATCAACACCGGCAACGGGTACTACGGCGGACTGCAGTTCTCCGCCTCCACCTGGAGCGGGTTCGGCGGCACGGCCTACGCGCCCACCGCGGACCGGGCCACCAAGGCCCAGCAGATCGCCGTCGCCACCAAGGTCCAGCGGGTCCAGGGCTGGGGCGCCTGGCCGAACTGCTCGGTGCGCGCCGGCGCCTACGGCGGCGCCCCCGCCGCGCCCGCCACCGGCTCGGTGACCACGAAGTCGGCCCCGGCCGAGCGGCCGGCGAAGGCCCCGGCCCGCGCGCCGGGCCACACGGACCGCGGTACCTCCCGCGGCGACTACACCGTGCGCGGCGGCGACACCCTGAGCTCCATCGCGTCCCGGCACGGCACCACCTGGCAGCAGGTCTACTCCGCCAACGCGGCCGTCATCGGCGGTGATCCCCACACGATCGTGCCCGGTCAGCGGCTCGACCTCTGAGCCGACCCCCGGTCCCGGGTACGGGGTTCCGTCCGGCGGACCGACCGGGCGGAACCCTCGTGGACGCCGGCGATCCCTGCGGGCGGCCGGACCGCACCGGTCCGGCCGCCTCGCCGGCGTCCACCCGGAGCCGCGGTGCCGATCCCACACCGGCGCCGCGGCTTCGCGCCCGCTCCCGTGCCCGCCTCGGGCCCGGTGCGGCAAACGTTCCCGAAATGGGCTACCGATCGCGCAACTGTTCTGGCACAAGTTGGTGATGCGGCCCAACCAGGTCCGGTGGCCCCGGGTCTCAGTCGGCGACGAGCTGACCAGACTCGGAAATCAGGGGAACCGGGGGACCCATGCACATCTCGTTCCTGATACACAACGCGTACGGCATCGGCGGCACGATCCGGACCACGTACAACCTCGCCAACACGCTCGCGGAGCAGCACGACGTCGAGATCGTCTCCGTCTTCCGCCACCGCGACGCGCCGGTCTTCACACCCGGTCCGCGGGTCCGCGTGCGCGACCTCGTCGACATCCGCGCGGACGGCGCCGACCGGGGCGACCCGGACCTGGAGGTCCCGGCCACCGTGTTCCCGCGCGCGGACGGCCGGCACAAGCAGTACAGCGCCCTCAGCGACCGGCGCATCGCCGAGCACCTCGCCACGGTCGACGCCGACGTCGTGGTGGGCACCCGGCCCGGCCTGAACGTGCACCTGGCGCGCCAGACCCGGCGGGGTCCGCTCCGGGTGGGCCAGGAGCACCTCACGCTCGACAACCACTCCGCCCGCCTGCGGGCCACGCTGCGCACCGTGTACCCGCGCCTCGACGCGCTGACCACGACCACGGAGGCGGACGCCCGCTCGTATCGCGACCGGATGCGGCTGCCCGGCGTCCAGGTGCGGGCCGTGCCCAACCCGGTGCCCGCCCCCGCGGTCGAACCGGCGGACGGATCGGGCAAGTGGGTCGTGGCGGCCGGGCGGCTGGCCCCCGTCAAGCGGTACGACCTGCTCGTCCGCGCCTTCGACGAGGTGCGCGCGCAGCGGCCCGACTGGCGGCTGCGGATCTACGGAGGAGGCGGCCAGAAGGGCAGGCTCCGGACGCTGATCGACGAGCTGGGCCTCTACAACCACGTCTACCTGATGGGCCCCGCCCACCCCATCGAACCCGAGTGGACCAAGGGTGCCGTCGCCGCCGTCACCTCCTCCATGGAGTCCTTCGGCATGACGATCGTCGAGGCCATGCGCTGCGGTCTGCCGGTGGTGTCCACCGACTGCCCCCACGGCCCCGGGGAGATCATCGAGGACGGCGTCGACGGCCGACTGGTCCGGGTCGGTGACGTCGACGCCATCGCCGCCGGACTGCTGGAGCTGATCAACGACGACGCGCTGCGGCAGCGGATGGCGCACGCGGCGCTCAAGAACTCCGAGCGCTTCGACCCGGCACGCGTCGCCGAACGCTACGAGTCGCTCTTCGCCGCGCTGGTCACCCGCAGCGGCAGCAGTTTCGGGGGACGGGTGCGGGGCTCACTGCACCGCACCCGGGGAGCCCTGCTCGGCGGTGCGTACGTCGTCCGGGACGCCGGCCGCGCGGCGGTCAGGAAGGGGCGCACCGCATGAGCGCGACGACCGGGCCGACCGCGCGTCCCCGCGCGGCGGCGGAGGAAGACCGGGAGGACACCGTGACGGCTCCGCGCGCCGACTGCGCCGCCGACTCCGCGGGCGGGCTGGCCTTCGAGGTCGCCGGCCCCGGCGGGACGGGCCCGGCCCGGCTGGTGCTGCGGCTGCGCGACGGCGAGGAGGAGGTCCGTCTGCCGCT
>NZ_JAVRHI010000315.1:0-9581 GCF_034105845.1 Streptomyces sp. CRN 30
GCGCGGCCGCCGCGTCCACGGCTAGCAGCGGCGGCGCCGACGACCGCGTCCGCGCGCCGCCGGGGCGCCGGGCGGCGGCCGGCAACCCGGACCCGAGCCCGCGGGCGGGAACGGAGCCGCGCGGGGGGACGACGGAGACGGGTGGGGCATCTCCGTGCCCGTCGGGTCTGCCGTGCCCGTCGGGTCTCCCGTACCCGTCGGATCTCCCGTGCTCCTCGGGCGCGTACCCCTTGTGTTCTTCGCGCGTCCGTGTCCCGTCGGCGGGGGAGGGGACGGTGCTCTCCGCGCTCTCCGCAGTCATGGGCGGCGGTACCCCCCGCACTCGGTGGGCCCGCCGCCCGGCACGGACGCGGCGGATGCGGTGGGTGTGGCGTACGCGGTGGGTGCGGTGGATGCGAGGTCCCGGCCGTCCGGGCCGCGTGCCGCTCCGTGGCGGTGGGTCGCCCCGTGGCGGTGGGTCCCGGCGGTGCCCAGCAGTTCGCGGTACACCTCCGTGACCGCCTGAGCCGTGTGCCGTACGTCGTGGGCGGCCAGGACGTGCCGGCGGCCCCGGTGGCCGAGCGACGCGCGCAGTGGCGCGTCGAGCAGGAGACGGGTGACCGCACGGGCCAGCGCGACCGGATCCCCGACGGGCACCGGCGCGGGCCCCGGCGCGCGGTCCGGCGGAAGGCCCGGCGCGCGGTCCGGCGGAAGGCTCTCCCGGGCCCCGTCCACGTCCGTGAGCACGACGGGCCGGCCGCACGCCATGGCCTCCAGCGGCGCCAGCGCCATGCCCTCCCAGCGGGACGGCAGGACGACCACATCGGCTGCCCGGTACCACGGCACCACGTCGGTGACCGCCCCCGCGAACAGCACTCCCGCACCCCGACCGGCGAGTCCCCGCAGCCGTGCCGCGTCCGGCCCGTCGCCGACCAGCACGAGCCGCGCCCCCGGCACCTGCCGCACCACCGCACCCCAGCCCGCCAGCAGGACGTCCTGCCCCTTCTGCCGGCACAGCCGCCCGACGCACACCACCAGCGGGGCCCGCGCGGGCACCTCGTCGAGCAGCGCGAGCCCGGCCCGCACAGCGCCCGCGGTCCCCGGCGTCGTCGCGGGGCTGAAGCGTGCGGTGTCGACCCCGTTGGCGATCACGCGCCACCGCGCCCGCACTCCGGCGCGCTCCCCGGTGAGCCGCTCGGCCGCGCTCACGCACACGATCCGGTCGGCCCACCGCGCGGCCCACCGCTCCCAGGCCGAGGCGAGCACCGCGGTGCCCCCGCCGACCGCCTCGAACGACCAGGCGTGCGGCTGGAACACGGTCGGGGTCCGCCCGCGCACGGCCATGCGCCCGGCCAGCCCCGCCTTGGCGCTGTGCGCGTGCACCAGGTCGGGCCGCACCGCGTCGACGATCCGTGCGATCCGGTACGTCTCGGCGGGCAGCGCGGGACCGGGGGAGCGCGTCGCCCGCCAGTGCCGTACGTCCGCGCCGAGCGCCCGGAGCGTGCGGGCGAGCTCACCGTCGGGGCAGGCGACCGTGACGTGCAGGCCCGCGCGGAGCTGCGCCCTTACCAGGTCCGTCACGACCCGGGCCACTCCGCCGTCGGCCGGCTGGGTGAGGTGCAGGATCCGCGGTGGGGACGGCACGGCCGACGCGAACGGTGGGCTCGACGGGCTCGACGGGCTCGACGGGGGTGGTGGCGGGCCGGGTGGTGACGGATGCATGCGGGTTCCTTGTTCGCGGACGGCGCCGGGGGCGCGCGTTACTGCCGGGCGTCGTCTACGTCGGAGCGCGCCCCCGCCCGGGCAGCGTCCCGCTGCGAAACGAGGGAGGAGGCAACTGGTCACCACGGCGCCGTGTCCCCGCGCCCGGGCCGACCGCAGCGAGCCGACGGCCGAGCACCGGCGCTTGCCCGGGCGCGCACGCGTGGCGGGCGCCGGTGGCCGAGTGGTCCGTCGTCGCGGCAGACGACCCGGGAAGTGACGCATGACCGGCGGTGCCCTTTCGGGATGCTCGCTCGAACGAACGGCCGGGAACAGGGCGGATCGCGCACAGGCCGCAGGGCCCCGGCCGATGAACGGCGACCTGGAATGAGCGCAACCCTATCCGGCTATGCGTACTTATCGGTGAAACCGGAAAACTGTGTCGTCATAGCTAAAATGGGCTTTTTCGTGTATCACTCCTTCGGCCGCGCAACCCCTTGTGAGCCCGGGCGTTGATGCCAGCGTCGGGCGCACTGCCCGGATGTTCTGCGTCAACTCCAAGGAGCACTTCTCCATGTCGCGTATCGCGAAGGGCCTGGCCCTGACCTCCGTTGCTGCCGCCGCCGTGGCGGGCACCGCCGGCGCCGCCGTTGCCGACAGTGGCGCTCAGGGGGCTGCCTCCCACTCCCCGGGTGTGGTGGCGGGCAACGCCCTCCAGGTTCCGGTTCACCTCCCGGTCAACCTGTGCGGTAACTCCATCAACGTCATCGGCCTGCTGAACCCCGCGTTCGGCGGCCACTGCATCAACGACTGACACCACGGCACACCGTCCGACGGCCGGCCGTCCTCCCCGTGCGGGGGAGGACGGCCGGCCCGCGTCGTACTGAGGGCGACGGCGGCCCGCCGGGTGCCCCGAATGGGGGCCGGTGGGCGGCAGGTCCGTGCGAGTGGCCTCACCAGCCACGACGTGGACGACGTGGTCGATGGGCCGCCGCACGGCGCGGTCGATGGGTTGCAGGCGGCGATGACCGATTGAACGGTGATCACACGATCTGTCGCACCGACCGAAGGGAACACCCATGAGTCCTCGACCTGTCCGGCGTCTCGCGTCCTCCGCGTGCTGCGCCACGGTCCTGCTCGGGATCGCCGCCCCCACGGCACTGGCCGCCGGCGACGACGCGGCACGTGACCGCGTCCCTGCGGCGGCACCCGGCTCCGACGCGGACGCGCTGCTGGCGTGGACGGGATCGCTGAGCAGGCTCGACAGCGCGCTGGAACCGGTGACGGAGTTGATCGAGGCCACGCTCGAAGCCGACGACGGCCGGCTCGCCGCCGACCGGGTGGCCACGTACCGGAGCTCCGTCGCGGAAGCGATCGACAGGCTGGGTGCGGCGCCCGCCGTCCGGCCCGCGCCGTCGCAGAGCCCCACCACGCCGGCGCGTCCCTGGTTCTTCGACGTGCCCGGGCTGCCGCAGCGGCCCGCCGCCCCGGCCGGCCCCTCGGCGCCCGCCGCGCCCTCGTCCCCGGGAAGGCCGTCGGCACCGGCCGCGCCCTCGGCCCCCGCCCGGCCCCCGGCCCCCGCCGGGCCGTCGTATCCCGCGGTGCCGCCGCACTTCCCGTTCCCCGCGGTGCCGCCCGTGCCCGGCGTCCAGCAGCAGTCGTCGGCCGCCGAACGGCCCTTGCCGGACGGGCGCCCCGTGTCGGACGACGACGAGGCACCGCAGGGCACGGGCCCGGCCGAGATCGACGAGGTCAAGAGCGAGGCGATCGACGTCCTCCAGGCGGCCGTCGACGACCTGCTCGTCGTCGTCTCCTCGGGTGCCTCCGCCGGCCCCTCCGCCCCCGCCGATCCCGCCGACACCGACGTGGAGTCCGCGGTCAGCCGCGTGGTGATCAGCCTGGGTGACGCCGCCGCGGTGACCCTGCTCGAAGGCGTCGCACCGGGGACGGACGACGACACGGCCGCAGACGCCCCCGAGCCGGCCGCCTCGACGGACACGGCCTCGATCCTGCCGCTGCTGCCCTCCTGAGCGCCCCGGCTGCCGGGTCGGCCGGGCAGGGGCCGGCCCGGCAGCACGCCGCCGCAACAGCGCGCACCGAATTGCCGAGGCGAATGATTTCATTGTGAAACGACTTGTAGGAAAAATTGGGTGCAGCGATTCGGAAGGGTGGAAGGGGTGTAAGGGCGGAAGGGGTGTGAGGAAATTTCCGCCGCACACGGTTTCCGTGGTGACCGGGGCTCGTTGCACAAGGTGCAGTGAAATCACCGAAGCCACCGAAGCAACCGAAGTCATCGAAGTCGTCGAAGTCGTCGAATTCGCCGGAAGGAACACGATGAAGTCACTGAAGGCCGCCGCTGTCGTTGCGGGGTCCGTCGCCCTGGCCGGCGCCACCACGCCCGCCTTCGCCTTCGACCCGGCGGAGGCGGCGCCCATGAGCCTCACCGGCGCCTGGAACAAGCTGATGAAGGACCCCATCGACATCTCTCCGTTGAAGCAGCAGTCCAACCTGCTCGACACCGAGAACAAGGACTCCGTCCTCAGCAGCGTGAAAAGCGCCACCGCGACCCTCAACGCGGCCGGCAGTCCCCTGCGGCTCCTCGGCGGCCTTCCGCTCAAGTCCTGAGCGCCCGGGTGTGTCGACCCTCAACGGAACGCGGCGACGGGATCTCGTGCGGGCACTGCTCGTGGCGGCGGTCGCCCTGGTGCTCACCCCGGCCGTCACCGCGTCACGGCTCCGGCACGCGGCGCCGCCCGGCGAGGCCGGACCACTCGACGACGCCGCGCCCCCCGGGGCCGGCGCACCGACCGCCCGGGACGCGCAGTTCGACGAGACGTACCGCGGACGCCGTATCCGGGGCGTGCTCACCACCGGGGAGCGCGCGGCCACCGCGGCCGCGGCCCCGACGGCACGGTGGCGGGTCACCGTGGACGGACGGCCGCTGCACCTGATGCGGCGCGCGGACGGCACGTACCTGAGCATGGTGGACCACTACCGGTCCTGTCCCACGGCCCTCGGAGCGACGCGTGCCGCCGTCGACGAGATGGGGACGGCGCAGCGCCTGCGGGGCACGGGCGCCCCCGGGCAGGGGAACGGTGCCGGACGGCGGCACGGGCACCACGGGGGAGGCGGCCATGGCGTACACGCGTAGGGACGTCAGCACGCTGACCCGCGCGGAGCGGCGCCGCTTCGTCGGCGCGCTGCTCGCACTCAAACGGCGGGGCGAGTACGACGCGTTCGTGCGGACGCACATCGACCACTACGTGTCCGACGGCGAGGAGGGGCTGCGCGCCGCGCACATGACGCCCTCCTTCCTGCCCTGGCACCGCACGTACCTGCTGGAGTTCGAGAAGGCGCTGCGTCGTGTGGACGCCTCGGTGACGGTCCCGTACTGGGACTGGACCCGGGACCGCACGACGTCCTCCGCGCCCTGGACGGCGGACCTGCTCGGCGGCAACGGGCGGCGCTCGGACCAGCGGGTGACGACCGGTCCGTTCGCCCACGCCACCGGGGACTGGACGATCAGGGAGAGCGTCACCGACGTCGAGTACCTCACCCGGGACTTCGGCCACCCCCGCCGCCCGGTGGACCTGCCCACGCGCGGCGACCTCGACGCGGCCCTGGACGATCCCGTCTACGACTCCGCGCCCTGGGACTCCACCTCCCGCGAGGGCTTCCGCAACAAGCTGGAGGGCTGGGGGGCCGGGCGGGGCGCCGCGTCCTGGCGCACCCACAACCGGGTGCACCGCTGGGTCGGGGGCCACATGGTCGGCGGTGGCTCCGTCAACGACCCCGTCTTCTGGCTGCACCACGCCTTCGTGGACCTGCAGTGGACGCGCTGGCAGCGGCGGCACCCCGGGGCGCGCTACCTGCCGGCCCGGCCGCTCGGTCCCACCGACCCCCAGGAGGGCCGGGTCGTCGCGCGGCACGAGCCCATGCCGCCGTGGGAGGTGACGCCGGCGCGGATGGAGGACGTCGCGGAGATCTACCGCTACGCGTGACCGCCGCAGGACGAGGGCCCCGGTGGTGGAGACCACCGGGGCCCTTCTCCGCCGACTGTGCCCGTCGGCGTCCTGCCAGGTCAGCGGCCGTACCCGCCGTGGCCGTGGTGACCCCTGTCCAGTTCGCCGCACACGCCGCCGAACGCGGGGTTGAGCAGACCGATGACGTCGATCGAGTTACCGCAGAGGTTGATCGGGACGTGGAGCGGGACCTGCAGCGTGTCGCCCGACACAATGCCGGGCGAGCCGGTGGCCGCGCCCTGGGCGCCCGAGTCGGCCGTCGCGAGGCCGGCCCCGCTGAGCACCACGGCGGACGTGCCCAGAGCGACGGCCGCGACCTTCGCCATGCGAGACATCGCGTTCTCCTTCGTTGTTCGAAAAGCCCGAATAGCGGTCCGCCCGAACGCGGCCGCACGTCCCTTCAACGCGGCCGCTCACCTCGGGTCACGGTATTCGGGTGGTGATCAACCCATTTGACCAGCGTGTTCCGCGGCTCCCGGGAGAGCTGTTCCGCCGTGGGGGGACGTCTGCGAGGAGGGGGTCCGCCGGCGGTCCCGGGCGGCGTGACCGGAGTCGCGCCCCGTGTGTCGTCCGAAGTTGTCCTGATCTGCCAGGAGCGCCCCTATCCGCACTGGGCTGTCCCTCCGGCCCGATGACCTTCGGCCAAGCTTGCGCGGAGCCCGGCTGTGGGCATCGTCACCGTGTCCGGCCAGCAAAAAGCCCTCCGCGGGGGAGGGCTGGACGCCGAACGGCCGGTGGCGCCCCCGGCAGGACTCGAACCTGCGGCCAAGCGCTTAGAAGGCGCCTGCTCTATCCACTGAGCTACGGGGGCCGGGTGTGGTGGCCTGTGTCGTGGTGCCCGGGTGTGGGCTGATCCGTGACGTTGCCGGGGACAAGGATAGGGCTCCCGAGTCCTTGCCCTCGTTGCTTCGCCTCCGTGGCTCAATGTGGAGGTTCGGTGAAGCGGTCCTGATAATCGCAGGCAGGTACGAATCGTGCACCGCTTTTGGCGTCCTGCGCATCGGGTGTTGTGCACTCGTTATGCCTGCGTCCCAGTAGTCCCTTCCGTCCCTTGTGTTCGGTCGGCGCGCTGACGTGTTCATATGCTTCAGAATCGCCTCAAAATTGGGCATTCTTCGCGTGTGGTCACCTTGGACGTACGGCCTCAGCTGCTCGACGCACTCTCCGCCCTGCGCGACCGTGTCGCCGCCGTGCGCTACCCGCTGCCGCTCGCGGGAGCTCCACGCGCGCGTGCCAACCGCGACGAACTGCTCGCACAGCTCGACGACTACCTGGTGCCCCGGTTGAGAGAGCCCGAAGCGCCTCTGCTCGCCGTGGTCGGGGGGTCGACCGGCGCCGGCAAGTCGACCCTCGTGAACTCCCTCGTGGGCCGGCGGGTGAGCGAGGCGGGGGTGCTGCGGCCGACCACCCGCACCCCGGTGCTCGTGTGCCACCCCGAGGACCACCACTGGTTCAGCGGGATGCGGGTGCTGCCCCACCTCACGCGCGCGTGGGTGCCCCACCGGGAGTCCCGCGGCGGGGAACCGTTCCCCGCCGGGGGCGACGGCCCGCGCGTCCTGCGGGTCGAGACCGCGGAGAGCCTGCCGCCCGGACTCGCCCTCCTCGACGCCCCCGACGTCGACTCCCTGATCGCCGAGAACCGCGTCCTGGCCGCCGAACTGATCTCCGCGGCCGACATCTGGGTGCTGGTCACCACGGCCGCCCGGTACGCCGACGCCGTGCCCTGGTACCTGCTGCGCACCGCCAAGCAGCACCGGGCGACCCTGATCACCGTCCTGGACCGGGTGCCGCACCAGGTGGTGTCCGAGGTCTCGCGGCAGTACGGGGCGCTGCTCACCAAGGCCGGTCTCGGCGACGTACCGCGGTTCACCGTGCCCGAGCTGCCCGAGTCGGCCTGGGGTGGCGGACTGCTGCCGGCCACGGCCGTCGCGCCGCTGCGCAACTGGCTGACGCACCAGGTGACCGACCCGGGGGCGCGGCACCGGGCGATGGCGTGCACCGCCCACGGCGTGCTCGACTCGCTCAGGGCGCGGATGCCCGAACTGGCGGGCGCGGCCGCCGCCCAGCACGCCGCCGCGCTGCGGCTCACCGCCGCCGTCGACACGGCGTACGGCCGGGAGCACGCGCGCGTGAAGGGGCGGCTGCAGCACGGGGCCGTGCTCGCCGGGGACGCGCTCGAACGGTGGCGCGGCTACCCGCTGGACTGCACCGCGGGCGAACTCCTCGACGCGCTCGTGGAGAGTCTCTCCGCGCTGCTGCTGTGTGCCGTCATCGCCGCCGACCAGCGCGTCGACGAGGCGTGGCGGCGGGAGCCGGCCGCGAAGGCCCCGGAACTGACCCGTCACGACCCGGTGCCGGAGAGCGCCGAGCACCGCATCGGGCTGGCCGTACGGCGCTGGCGGCGCGTCCTGGAGGAGTACGCCGAGGAAGAGGTGCGCGACCTCGACGGGGGCGCCGCGCCGGATCCCGAGGTCCTGGCCGCGCTGGTCGCGACGGCCCTCCTGGGCGGGCGCCGGGTGCGGTCCGCGGGGGAGCGGCTGGCCGGGCTGATCGGCGCGCACGGGGCCCTCCGGCTGCGTGACCGGGCCGGGCGGCTGCTCACCGAGTACGTCGGCAGGACGCTGCGGGCCGAGCGGGAGCGCCGGCTGGCCCCGCTCGACGCGCTCGACGTGACCCCCGAGCCGCAGGCCGAACTGATCGCCGCCCTGTCCGTCCTGCTGAAGGAGAGATGACCGCCGTGACCGCCGTCACCGACCGTACGGACCACAACGGGGGCGAAGAGGGCGCCCACGCGCGCGTGCAGCGCGCCGACCCGGATCCGCCCCTCGACGGCACCGCCGCGCCCGCCGGCGCCCGCACGGGGCCGGAGGACGGCTCGCACACGGAGCCGGAGGACGGTGGCCGGCACTGGGACGACGGGCTGATCGCCCGGCGCGTGACCGCGGAGCAGGCCTCCGGGCACGTCACCGGGGACGACGCCGGCCGCACGGCCGAGCCCGCCGCCGGGGCCGCTCCCGACGACGGCGCCCGGGCGGAGATCGGCCCGTTCGGCGCGCAGAACGTGACGTCGCTCGCCCAGGACGGGCCGCTGGGGACGCGGCTCGACGCGCTGCGGGAACTCGTGGGGGTCTCCCGGACCCGGCTCGACAGCGGGACCCTCGCGGAGGCGGGCCGGGTCCTCACGGAGGCGGCCGCGCGGCGCAGGCTCTCGGGGCAGCACACCGTGGTCGCCCTCGCGGGCGCCTCCGGCAGCGGCAAGTCGACGCTCTTCAACGCGCTCGCGGGCGCGTCCCTCTCCGACACCGGTCTGCGCCGCCCCACGACCGCGGCGCCCATCGTGTGCAGCTGGAGCGACGGGGCGGCCCCCCTCATCGACCGGCTGGGTGTCCCGGGACGGCTGCGCCGGCGTCCGGCGGAGGGCGTGGAGGGGGAGTCGGGCTTGCGCGGACTCGTCCTGGTGGACCTGCCCGACCACGACTCCGCGGCGGTGCTCCACCGCGAGCAGGTGGACCGCGTACTGGCGCTCGTGGACGCCGTCATCTGGGTCGTCGACCCGGAGAAGTACGCCGACGCCGTCCTCCACGAACGCTATCTGCGGCCCCTGGCGGGTCACGCGGAGGTGATGTTCGTCGTCCTCAACCAGGTGGACCGGCTGCCCGGCGAGGCCGCCCACCAGGTCCTCGACGACCTGCGCAGGCTGCTCGACGAAGACGGGATCGCCCTGGGCGAGTACGGCGAACCGGGCGCGGCCGTGCTGGCGGTGTCCGCGCTCACCGGGGACGGGGTCGGGGAGCTGCGCGAGGCGCTCGGCCGGTTCGTGGCGGAGCGGGGCGCCCCGGCCCGCCGGCTCTCCGCCGACCTGGAGGCCGCCGCCCGGCG
>NZ_JAVRHI010000316.1:0-6353 GCF_034105845.1 Streptomyces sp. CRN 30
CACCCCCGCGCGCCGCGCCGCCCCCGCACACCGCGTCGCCCCCGCGCGCCGCGCCACCCCCGTCCCCGCCTCACGAGCCCACCGTTGCGACCGTGCCCCGAGCGGAGCCCGCCGTGCCCGAGACCTCACCGCCCCGTTTCCCGTTCCGCTTCGACGGCGACCGGATCGCCCCCGAACTGGCCGAGATGGCCGGGCACCGCCCCGTGCGCGAGGTGGTCACCAACACGGGCACCCGCGCCTGGCTCGTCGCCGGGTACGACGAGGTGCGGGCCGTCCTGCGCGACCGCCGGTTCAGCCTGAGCCTCACCTCCGACCCCGCCTGCCCCCGGCAGGACCCCCTCTACCCGCCCCTGACCGCCACCGACACCCTCTCCTACTTCCAGCGCGGGGGCATGCTCTCCGCGCTGCACCGCGGTCTCGGACCGACCCGCCGCCACCTGACCGAAGCGGAGACCGCCGGTCATGTGCGCCGCGTCCTGCGGCCTTTCCTGGACCGCGAGGAACAACCCGCCGACCTCGTCACCGGGTTCGTGTTCCCCGTGTCCCGGGCGCTGACGTTCGCGCTGCTGGGCCTCACGGAGGACGGCTGCCCGGACGACGACGTCCTGTTCGGCATCTTCCGCACCGGAACCGGCAGCGACGAGGTCGTGCCCGAGTGCTGGGAGAAGGGACGGACCTACCTGAGCGCCCAGCTGCCGCGCCTGCGCGAGCGGCGCACCGGACTGCTGGGCGAGCTGATCGCTCTCGCCGACAGCAGACGCACCCTCAGCGACGACGAACTCCTGGACCTGTTCCTCTTCCTCTTCATCTCCCAGTACGGCAACCCGGCCACCTTCCTCGGAGCCGCCTTCCCCACCCTGATGCGCCACCCGCAGCTGGTGACCCGGCTGCGGGCCGACCCGGAGCTGCTGCCGCGGGCCGTGGAGGAACTGCTGCGCTGGACCGTCTTCCTCGGCGACGGCCTGCCGCGCATCGCCCGCGAGGACGTCACCGTCGGCGACGTGCGGGTGCGGCGCGGCGAACTGGTCCTGGTCTCCACCGACGGGGCCAACCACGACCCCCGCGTCTTCCCCGACCCGCACCGCCTGGACGTCGACCGCCCGCACAACCCGCACCTCCGCTTCAGCGACGGCCGCCACCGCTGCCCGGGGAAGTCCGTCGCGTCCTTCCAGGCGGAGGTGACCCTGCGCGTCCTGCTGGAGGAGACCGAGGACATCCGGCTCGCCGTGCCCTGCGACGCGGTCGACTGGCGTCCCTTCCACGCCGTCACCCTGCCCCGGTCGCTGCCCGTGCGGTGGCGGCGGCGGTCGGCACCGCCGCGCTGACCGACGTACCGACTCCGCTGACCGACGTACCGACATGCCGCCGAACCCACCCCGGAGAAGCCCATGCTCCCGACCCTGTCCCGCACCGAGCGGGAACGCTTCCTCGCCGGCGTCCACGTCGGCGTGCTCGGCGTGACCGACGACCGCGCGACCGGTGCCGCGCCGCTGCTCGTACCGGTCTGGTACGTCTATGAGCCGGGCGGCGAGGTGATCTGGCAGACGGCCCGGGACAGCGTCAAGGCCCGCCTCGTCCGTGGAGCCGGACGCGTCAGCCTCTGCGTGCAGGACGAGCGGGCCCCCTACCGCTACGTCAGCGTGGAGGGTCCCGTCGTCGGCGAACGGGACCCGGCCGACGCGGCGGCCAGAGCCGCCGCCGCCCGCCGCTACCTGCCCGCCCAGGACGCCGCCGCCTACCTGGAGGCTACCCGGGCGCAGCTCACGGACGACGTCACCTTCCGCATGAGGCCCGAGCGCTGGCGCACCGCGGACTTCTCCTCCTTCGCCGCCACCTTCGGCTGACCCCCTCCCTCCGGCCGCACCCGAGAAAGTGATCACGCTGTGTCCACGACGACCGACGGGACCACCACCCCGGCCTACGCCCGTGCGCGCGACCGGCGCCTGCACGAGCTCTTCGACGCGCGCGCCGCCGAACGCGGCGAGGCGGCAGCGGCCCGGCACCACGGCCGCGAACTGACCTACGCCCGGCTGCGCCGCCGCTCGGACGCGCTGGCCGCGCGCCTCGTCCGCGCGGGCGTACGGCGGGGGACACCTGTCGGGATCTGCGGCCACCGGTCCCTGGAAGCGCTGGTCGGCCTGGTCGGGGTGTTGAAGGCGGGCGGCTGCTACGTGCCACTCGACGACGGGCTCCCGGTCGCCCGGCTGCGGGCCATGGCCGAGGACGCCGACGTGCGGACCGTCGTCGTGCTGCCGGACAGCCCCTGCCGGCTGCGGGGCGTCAAGGTCCGGGTGGACGTCCCCCCGCTGGAGGCACCCGGCCACGACGGCGCGGACGACGGCGCCGCCGCGCACCCGCCGGTGCGGGGAGACGCCCGCGACTGCGCGTATGTCATGTATACATCCGGTTCCAGCGGCCGGCCCAAGCCGGTCGCCGTGCCGCACCGGGCGGTGGTCCGGCTGGCCCTGTCCGAACCGACGCTGCCGCCGCCCGGCCCCGACGACGTGGTGCTGCACGGCTACGCGCTCTCCTCGGACGCCTCCACCATCGAGATCTGGAACACCCTCCTCGGCGGCGCCCGCCTCGAACTCGTCGACCGCGAGGAACTGGTCTCGCCGCCCGCGCTGGCCGAGCGGCTGCGCGGGGTCACCGTCGCCTACCTGACCACCAGCGTCTTCCACCACATGGCCCGCTCGGCACCCGAGGCGCTGCGCGGGCTGCGGCAGGTGTCGGCGGGCGGCGAGGCGATGGACGCCCCGCTCGCCCGCGCCGTCCTCGCCGCCTGCCCGCACACCACCGTGGTCAACTTCTACGGCCCCACCGAGAACGCCGTCGTCTCCACCTTCCACCTGGTACGGGGCCTGCCCGACGACGCGGTCACCGTTCCCGTCGGCCGCGCCTACGGTGCCTCCGTCTGCCACGTCCTGCTCCCCGACGGTGCCGAGGCGGCCACCGGGGAACCGGGCGAACTGGCCGTCGGCGGCGACGGACTGGCCCTCGGCTACCTCAACGACCCCCGGCTCACCGCCGAACGGTTCGTCCACGTCCCCCGGAGCGCGTGCCCGCGTCTGTACCGCACCGGCGACCGCGTGACCCGGCGCGCCGACGGCGTCCTTGAGTACCTCGGGCGGATGGACCGGCAGCTGAAGATCCGCGGCCACCGGGTGGAGCCGGACGAGGTGGAGACCCACCTGCGCGCCCACCCCGACGTGGCCGAGGCCGTCGTCGAGCCGTCGGCGGACGGCGGTGCGCTGCACGGCTTCGTCACGCCGGCCCGTCCCGGCCGGCCCCCCGAGCCCGAGCGGGTGCGGCAGTACTGCGCCCAGTGGCTGCCCGCGCAGATGATGCCGCACCTGACGGTGGTGGACGCCTTCCCGGTGACGGCCGCGGGGAAGGTGGACCGGGCGGCACTGCGGGCAGCGGCGGCCACCCGCCACGATCCGGCCGTCCCGGCACCCAGGACCCCCGACGGCGGGACACCGGAGAACGAGGGCGGCGTGCCGGGTGCCGACAGGGGCGCGCCGGGCTCCGAAAGCGGTGTGCCGGATGCCGGTGGCACGCTGGTCCGGCTGGTGGCGGACATCTGGGAGACCGTGCTGCGCACACCCCCCGCCCCCGCCGACGACTTCTTCGCGCTGGGCGGCGACTCGCTCCTCGCGGCCGAGGTCGTCAACCGGACCGTGACCGCCCTGCGGCTCGACGCCGCCCACGGCACCGGTCTCGTCCGCTCCCTCCTCACCGCCCCGACACCGGCCGCCTTCGCCCGTACCGTACGCGGGGTCGTCGACGGCACCCGCCCGGCCGCCCCGCACGCGGCCACCGACTTCGAGGGCGAGGCGGCACTGGGCTTCACCCCGCCCGAACCCGTCGGCCCGCCCCCGCGCCCCGGCCGGCCGCGCGCCGTGCTGCTGACCGGCGCCAGCGGATTCGTCGGCGCCTTCCTCCTGGAGCGGCTGCTGCGCACGACCGACGCCCGGGTGCACTGCCCCGTCCGCGCCCGCTCCGCCGACCACGCCAGGCGCCGCGTCCGCGCCGCCCTCGACCACTACGGCCTCGACCCCGAACTCGCCGACCCCGACCGGGTCGACGCCTTCCCCTACGACCTGACCGCCCCGTACCTCGGACTGTCCCCCGAGCGGACCGCCCGTCTCACCGAGCACACCGACCTCGTCCTGCACGGAGCCGCCCAGGTCAACTTCCTCTACCCGTACTCCGCGCTGCGCGCCGCCAACGTCGCCGGCACCCGCGAACTGCTGCGCCTCGCCGCCCCGCGCCGCGTGCCCGTGCACTTCCTGTCGACCGTCGCCGTCCTCGCCGGCTTCGGCACCGCCGGTGTCCGCGCCGTCGGCGAGGACACCGAACTCGCCCACGCCGACCGGCTCACCATGGGCTACGCCGAGAGCAAGTGGGTGGGGGAGCGGCTGCTGCGGCACGCCGCGCTGGCCGGTCTGCCCGTCTCCGTGCACCGCCCGTACGAGATCACCGGCGACACCCGCAGCGGCGCGTGCAACACCGAGACCGCGATCTGCTCCCTGTTCCGCATGGTGGCGGAGACCGGACTGGCCCCGGACATCGCGCTGCCCATGGACTTCGTCCCGGTCGACCACCTGGCCGCCGCCGTCGTCCACATCGCCACCCGCGAACCGGCCGGGCACACCTACCACTTGACCAACCCCCGCCCGGCCCTCCTCGGCGACGTGCTGGACCGCATGGAGGAGGCCGGGTACCGGCTGCGGCGCCTGCCCTACGCGGACTGGGTGGCGGAACTCGTCCGCCACGTGGCCCGCAACCCCACCAGCGCCACCGCGCCCTTCGTCTCCCTCTGCGTGGACCGCGGCCACAAGGCCGACATCACGGTGAAGGAGATGTATCTGGAGGGCACCTTCCCGAGGCTGTCACGCGAGCGGACCGACGCGGCCCTGCGGGGGAGCGGACTGGTCTGCCCGCCCGTCGACACGGCCCTCCTGGACTGTTATCTGGGATACCTGATGGCGTCCGGCTACCTTCCGCCGCCGAGTGGAGACCGCTGACGGAGCCATCGCCCCACGCGACGTCGACCGCGTGCAGCGGCTCGTCCTTGACCACCTCGCCACGAGCCGCGGCGCCGCCCTCGACCACCGCGCGCACCACACCCCTCCCGACGACGGTCCGGAGCACCGCCCGGGGGAGTGACCCGGACGGGACGCGCCCCTCGCACCGGTGTCACGCCCGAGGCGGGCGAAGCGGGCGCGCAGGGGGCGCACTCCACGGGAGTGCGGGGCACGGCACCGTCGGGCGCGCACCCCGCACGCTCTACCCGGGATCACGGGCCCCGGTGAAGATGAGCTGACCGCATCGTCATCCCGGCCACCACGTGCCTCCGGCTGCTCTCCCGAGGACACCTCGCACGAGGTCGTCCCGGTGCCGGACGCGCGGGGGAAGGAGTCCGACTTGTTGCTTCTCATCTCTCCGGACGGCGTCGAAGAGGCCCTCGTCTGTGCCGCAGCGGCGGAGCACCTGGACATCGTCGACGTCAAGAAGCCCGACGAGGGATCGCTCGGCGCCAACTACCCGTGGGTCATCCGGGCTGTCCGCGACGCCGTCCCGGCGGACAAACCCGTCTCCGCGACCCTCGGCGACGTCCCCTTCAAACCCGGCACGGTGGCCCAGGCGGCGCTGGGCGCCGTCGTCTCCGGAGCCACGTACATCAAGGTCGGCCTCTACGGCTGCACCACCCCGGAGCAGGGCGTCGAGGTCATGCGCGGGGTCGTCCGCGCGGTCAAGGACCACCGCCCCGACGCCTTCGTGGTCGCCTCGGGGTACGCGGACGCGCACCGCATCGGGTCCGTCAACCCGCTGGCCCTGCCCGACATCGCCCACCGGGCCGGGTGCGACGGCGCCATGCTCGACACCGCCGTCAAGGACGGCACCCGGCTCTTCGACCACCTCCCGCCGGAGGTCTGCGCGGAGTTCGTACGGCTGGCCCACGACGCCGACCTGGTCGCGGCCCTCGCGGGCAGCGTCAAGGCCGTCGACCTCGGCGACCTGGCCGCCATGGGCACGGACATCGTGGGGGTGCGCGGCGCGGTCTGCGCGGGCGGGGACCGCACCGCCGGCCGCATCGAGCCGCAACTGGTCGCCGCCTTCCGGGCCGAGATGGACCGGCACGTCCGCGACCGGGCGGCCGCCGTCGCCCCCGTGAACTGACCGCGGGCATGCCGAACGGAGCCCTCCGCGGCGCCACCGGCACCGGACCGGAGTCCTTCGCCGTCGCCGACCCGGCGACCGGCGAGGACTTCGCCGCCGCGGCCGACCGGCACCCGCGGGACCTGGACACCGTCGTCGAGCGGGCGCACACCGCCTGGCGCTCCTGG
>NZ_JAVRHI010000317.1:0-6102 GCF_034105845.1 Streptomyces sp. CRN 30
CCGGGCGCGGCGGCGTGCTCGGCGGCCCGCGCGCCCACGGCGCCCTCCAGCACCTCGGCGAAGTGGGCGAGCGCGGCGTCCAGGGTCGCGACGTCGTCCGGCGAGGCGCCCTTCTGCGGGCCGTACACGGCGGGGGCGCCCTTCGGGCCGGTCAGCGGGTTGTCGACGTCGCTGGCGAGGACCAGTTCGACGGCGGACAGGCGCGGGTCGAGGCCGGAGAGGTCGGCCGAGGCGAGCCCGGCGAGGCCGCCCCCGCCGGGGGCCACCGGCTCCCCGTCCGCGTCCAGGAACCGCGCGCCCAGCGCCGACAGCATGCCGGCGCCGCCGTCGGTGGTGGCGCTGCCGCCGACACCGAACACGACGGTCCGGGCTCCCGCGTCGAGGGCGGCCAGCAACAGTTCCCCGGAGCCGTACGTGGAGGCCGTGAGCGGGGCGAACACCCCGGACGGCAGCCGTTGCAGGCCGCTCGCCTCGGCCATCTCCACGACCGCGGTGGTCTCCCGCAGCGCGAACGCCGCCGTCACCTCCGCGCCCAGCGGTCCGGCGACGCGTATCTCCCGGCGTTCGAAACCGGCGGCGACCGCGGCGGCCACCGTGCCGTCCCCGCCGTCGGCTACCGGCAGCGCCTCGACCCGCACCCCGGGCACGACGCGCCGGAGCCCGGCCGTCACCCGCTCGGCGACCTCGACGGCCGTCAGCGACCCCTTGAACTTGTCCGCGGCGACGAGGACCCGCCGGGTCCCGTCCACAGCAGCGTCAGCCACCTTGCTCTCCCCTTGCTCTTCTCGGGCCTTGCGCACGTCAAGGCAGTCGCGCCGCTGCGACCTTAACCGCAGCGCCCCCTCGCCGTCATGCCCCCGACCGGTCCCTGGAACGGCCCCGGAACGGGTAGGGACCACGCATGTCTGTTGTGTGCAAGGGCCCGGAACTCGCCGACCGCGTCCTCGGGGGCTGGCTCGGCCGGATCGCGGGCAACATGCTCGGCAAACCGGTGGAGCACGGCGAGGTGTGGACGCGCGAGCGCATCGACGGCTACCTGCGGCGGGCCGGCGCCCTCCCGCTCACCGACTACCTGCCGGAGCCTGCCGACGAGGCCGACCGCGCCGGCCTGCGCCCGGAGTGGCGCTCCTGCGTACGGGGCCGCATCGACGGCAGCTGCCGGGACGACGACATCGACTACGCGGTGCTCGGCCTGGACCTCCTGGAGACGTACGGCTTCGGGTTCAGCACCGAGCAGGTCGGGGATCTGTGGCTGCGGCGGCTGCCGTACCTCCAGACGTTCACGGCGGAACGGGCCGCGTACCGGAACCTGGCGAACGGACTGCGGCCGCCGCTCACGGCCACCTACGACAACCCCTACCAGGACTGGATCGGGGCGCTGATCCGCGCCGACGTGCACGGCTGGACCAGTCCCGGCGATCCGCGCCGCGCCGCGCTCGCCGCCCGGCGGGACGCGGTGCTGTCGCACACGGGCAACGGCGTGTACGGCGCGATGTGGGCGGCGGCGCTGGTCTCGGCGGCGTTCACCGCGCCGGGTGCGCGGCTCGCCGTCACGGAGGCGCTGACCGTCGTCCCGGCGGGCAGCCGCCTCGCCCGTACCGTGCGGCGGGTCGTGTCGCTGTACGAGGCGGGCGTCGGCTGGGAGGACACCCTCGCCACCCTGTCCGCCGAGACCGCCGGGCTCGGCTGGATCCACGTCGTGCCGAACGCCGCCGTCCTCACCGCCGGACTGCTGTACGGCGAGGGCGACTTCACCCGCACGGTCGCGCTGACCGTGCGCGGCGGCCTGGACACCGACTCCAACGGCGCGACGGCGGGCTCGGTGGCCGGGGTGTTCGCGGGCGCCGCGGCGATCCCCGCGCGGTGGACGGAGCCCCTGCGGGACACGGTCCGCAGCGCGGTGTTCGGCTTCGACGGGGTACGGATCAGTGAACTGGCACAGCGGACGGTGCGGCTGGCGGAGACCGGAATGCCGTACGTCCCCGCTGGTTAGGCTTCCGTGGTGACCACTCTTGACTACGCCACGTACATCGCCGGCCTCCCCCGTGTCCTCGCCGGTGCCGCCGCTCTGTTCCGGGACGGGGAGGGGCGGGTGCTGCTCGTCGAGCCGAACTATCGCGAGGGGTGGGCGCTGCCGGGCGGGACCATCGAGTCCGACGACGGGGAGACGCCCCGGGAGGGCGCGCGGCGCGAGACGCTGGAGGAGATCGGGCTCGACGTGGTGCCGGGCCGGCTGCTCGCGGTGGACTGGGTGCGCGGGACGGGCCGGCCGCCGGTGGTGGCGTACCTCTACGACGGCGGGGTGCTCTCCGACGACGACCTCGGGGGCATCCGGCTCCAGGAGGAGGAGCTGCTCTCCTGGCGTCTTGTGCCGCGCGCGGAGCTGTCCGGCTTCCTCCTCGGAGCGCTGCACGGTCGGGTCCTCGCCGCGCTGGACGCGCTGGAGGAGGGGTCGGTCACCGCGGAGCTGGAGAACGGGGCGCGGGTGGACCGCCCGGCGCGGTGAAGAAGGCGGGGCGGGCGGTGGAAAAGGCGGGGCGCGCGGTCGGCGGGTGGTCCACACTCCCTTCCATGACCTCAGCGATCCGCCACACCACCATCAGCAGCAACGACGCCTACGCGCTGGGCAGTTTCTGGTCCCGCGTCCTCGGCCGGCCCTTGCAGGAGGACGACCGTCCGGGTGACCCGGAGGTCCTCATCGAGGGCGCCGGGCTGCTCTTCGTCACCGTGCCCGACCGCAAGTCAGCCGTCCGCAACCGGCTGCACCTGGACCTCCAGCCGCAGGACGGCACCCGGGACGAGGAGGTCGAGCGGCTGCTGGGCCTCGGGGCGTCCCTGGTCGACGACCGGCGCAATGCCGACGGCACCGGGTGGGCCGTGCTCACCGACCCCGAGGGCAACGAGTTCTGTGTGGAGCGCGGCGCCGGGGAACGGGTCTAGCGGAGAACGGGCCCGGAGGAGAACGGGCCTGGAGGAGAACGGGCTCAGAAAAGGCCGTCGGTGTCCCGGCCCCGCTCGAAGTCCAGCAGGCGCCGTTTGCGGTCGAGGCCGCCGCCGTACCCGGTCAGGCCGCCGCTCGCGCCGATGACGCGGTGGCAGGGGACGACGATGCCGACGGGGTTGCGCCCGTTGGCGAGGCCGACCGCGCGGGAGGCGGCCGGGTTGCCGAGGTCGGCGGCGAGTTCGCCGTAGGTGCGGGTCTCCCCGTACGGGATGGTGCGCAGCCGGTCCCAGACGCGCCGCTGGAACGGGGTGCCCGGCAGGCGCAGATCGAGGGTGAACTCCTTCAGGTCACCGGCGAAGTAGGCGTCGAGCTGGTCCAGGGCGGCGCCGAACGGGGTGCCGTCGCGGACGCCGAAGGTCTCCTCGGGCGGCCGGTGGCGCTGGTCGGTCATGTACAGGCCGCACAGGACGCCGTCCTCGGCGACGAGGGTGAGGGGTCCGTAGGGGCTGTCGGTCAGGGTGTGCTGTCGCATCGTCGGGCGTCCTCACGCGGGCAGGAAGTTGATCGGGTGGTCGTCGGTCGCCCACAGATACTGGACGGCGTACGCCCGCCAGGGCCGCCAGTCGGCCGCGCGGGCGGTGAGCGCGGCCGGGGTCGAGGGCAGGCCCAGCGCGCGGGCGGCGCGGCGGACACCGAGGTCGGTGGGGAGGAAGGCGTCGGGGTCGCCGAGGGCGCGCAGGGCGATGACGTCGGCGGTCCAGGGTCCGAAGCCGGGCAGGGCGAGGAGCTGTGCGCGGGCGCGGGCCCAGTCGCTGTCGACGCCGAGGGTGAGCGAGCCGTCGGCGAGATGCCGGATCAGGGTGGTGAGGGTGGTCCGGCGGGTGCGGGGCATGGCGAGGCGCTCCGGGTCCGCCTCGGCGAGGGCCTCGGGGGTCGGGAAGAGGTGGGTGAGGCCGCCCTCGGGGTCGTCGACCGGTTCGCCGTGCGCGGTGACCAGGCGGGCCGCGTGGGTGCGGGCGGCGGCCGTGGAGACCTGCTGCCCGAGGACGGCCCGGACGGCGAACTCGGCCTCGTCGACGGTGCGCGGCACGCGGCGGCCGGGGGCCTTGTCGACGAGCGGCGCGAGGACCGGGTCCGTGCGGAGCCGGGCGTCGACGGCGGCCGGGTCGGCGTCCAGGTCGAGGAGGCGCCGGCAGCGGCTGATGGCGACGGGCAGGTCGCGCAGGTCGCTGAGGGTGAGGCGGCAGGCGATGTGGCCGGGGGTGGGCGCGAGGGCGACGATGCCGTGGCCGCCCGGCAGGCGCAGGGTGCGCCGGTAGGCGCCGACCGGCGTGCCGCCCGCCCCGGTGAGGCAGTGCGGCCGCCACTCCTCCACCCCGGGGACGGCGGTGGCGGCGAGGTGGCCGAAGAGGTTGTCGGGGTTGAGGGGCACGCGGAACGGCAGCCGCAGGGTGAGGGTGCCGGGCGCGGCCGGGGCGGCGCGGTCCTTCGGCGCGCGGGCGCGCAGTTCGCCGGGGCTGAGGGCGAAGACCTCGCGGACGGTCTCGTTGAAGGTGCGCACGGAGCCGAAGCCGGCCGCGAAGGCGAGGTCGGCCATGGGCAGCGCGGTCGTCTCGATCAGCAGCCGGGCGGTCTGGGCGCGCTGGGCGCGGGCCAGGGCGAGGGGGCCCGCGCCGAGTTCGGCGAGGAGCTGCCGTTCGATCTGCCGGGTGCTGTAGCCGAGCCGGGCGGCGAGACCGGGGACGCCGTCGCGGTCGACGACGCCGTCGGCGATCAGGCGCATGGCGCGGGCGGTGAGGTCGGCCCGCTGGTTCCACTCCGGGGAGCCGGGGCTGGTGTCGGGGCGGCAGCGTTTGCAGGCGCGGAAGCCCGCCTGCTGGCAGGCCGCCGCGCTCGGGTGGAAGGTCATGTTCGCCGGCTTGGGCGGCACCACCGGGCAGCTCGGCCGGCAGTAGATGCCGGTGGTCAGGACGGCGGTGAAGAACCAGCCGTCGAACCGCGCGTCCTTGGACCGCACGGCCCTGAGGCAGTGTTCGGTGTCGGTGTGCATACCCGTCTGCATGGGTCCAGCATGGTCGACCGGCGGCGGCCGGGCTGGCGGGAATGCGACATGGGCCTCAGCCCTCGCGTGCGGTGCCGGAGCGCCAGGCGGACTCGCGCAGCAGCCGCAGTCCGTTGAGCCCGACCAGTACGGTCGACCCCTCGTGCCCGGCGACGCCGAGCGGCAGGGGCAGGTGTCCGATCAGGTCCCACAGGACCAGGACGGTGATGAAGGTCCCCGCGATCACCAGGTTCTGGCGGACCAGCCGCTGGGCGGTGCGGGAGAGGCGGACGACGGCAGGTACGGCGGTCAGCTCGTCGCGGACGATCACCGCGTCGGCCGTCTCCAGGGCCAGGTCGGAGCCGGCCCTGCCCATGGCGACACCGGCGTGCGCGGCGGCGAGGGCGGGCGCGTCGTTGACGCCGTCACCGACGAAGAGCACCGCGCGCCCGCCGTCCTGGAGGGCGCGTACGGCGGTGACCTTGTCCTCGGGCAGCAGGTCGGCGCGGACGTCGGTGAGCCCGGTGGCGTCGGCGACCCGGGCGGCGGCGCGGGCGTTGTCGCCGGTGAGCAGGGCCGGGGCGGTGCCGGTGAGGGCGGTGAGCGCGGCGGTGGCGGAGGCGGCGTCGGCGCGCAGACGGTCGCTGAGGACGAGGGTGCCGACGGGGGTGCCGTCACGGGTGACCCGTACGGTCGTCGCGCCGTCGTCGGCGGTCGCGGCGGCGGTGGAACGTCCGGCATCCACCCCGCGCCCCACGGCAGACGACACCGAACGAGCGGCGCCGTCACAGGTGACCCGTACAGCCGTCGCGTCATCGTCGGCGCTCGCGTCGGCGGCGGAACCCCCGGCATCCACCCCGCGCCCCACGGCAGACGACACCGAACGAGCGCCGCCGTCACAGGTGACCCGTACAGCCGTCGCGCCGTCGTCGGCGCTCGCGGCGGCGGTGGAACGTCCGGCGTCCGCCCCGCGCCCAGCGGCGGGCGGCGTCGTGCCGGTGGGCTCCGTCCGGCCGACCTCCACCGTGCGGCCGCCGATCCGGGCCGTCACCCCGCGGCCCGGCGTGGCGGTGAACTCCTCCGCGTCGGGCAGGGCGAGCCCGCGGGCGCGGGCGGG
>NZ_JAVRHI010000318.1:0-19315 GCF_034105845.1 Streptomyces sp. CRN 30
TCGTAGGCCGCCCGCGCGACCGCGCCGCAGCCGTCACCACCGGTCGCCGCCTCCGCCGCGTCGGCCGCCGCCGAGGCCACCGTGAGCACCGTGCCCTCCACCGGGTGGGCGACCGCCTCGCGCGCGGAGTCCGCCGCGCGCCGCAGGGCCGTCCGCAGGCCCGGTCCGTCGGTGTGAACGTCGTCACCACCGGCCGCCAGCACCTGCGCCATGCCGCGCAGCAGCTGCGCCAGAATCGTCCCCGAATTCCCCCGGGCGCCGATCAGCGCACCGTGCGCCATGGCCCGTACGACGTCGGCGAGGGTGGGTACGGTCGCCCGGCCGTCGGCCGCCTCGTGCCCCGCGAACACCGCCTCGACCGCCGCGACGGCCGACTCCACGGTCAGGTACAGGTTCGTCCCGGTGTCCCCGTCCGCCACCGGGTAGACGTTGATGGCGTCGATCTCCTCGCGCGCGCGGCCGAGCGCCTCCAGCGCGAGCCCGCACCAGGTGCGCACCGCGAGAGCATCGAGGAATGTCTGCGGCACCTGCGGCACCTGCGGCACCTGCGCCTCCTTGAGCTAGCCGGCCCGGACGCAGCGTAGACCCCTGCCAGGTGTCCGCCGGAAGAGGGCCGCGACAGGGCCGTGGGCGAGCTCCGCGCCCACCGTGGTAGTTTCGTTGTACGGAAGCAGTCGTTGTATGCTGCTCCGGTTGCCCGATCCCGATCGGGCCATTCCCCCTGGCAGCGCCACTCAGATCTTCGATCCTGATCCCGGCATGCCGGGATCAACCGTAAGTGCATCTGAAGTCTTTGGAGTGACCCGTGGCTGCCAACTGCGACGTCTGCGGCAAGGGGCCGGGCTTCGGCAACAACATCTCGCACTCGCACCGCCGTACGTCCCGTCGCTGGAACCCGAACATCCAGCGTGTGCGTACCGTGGTCGGCGGGACGCCGAAGCGCGTGAACGCTTGCACCTCGTGCATCAAGGCCGGCAAGGTCTCGCGCTGACGCTGAGCGCGCGGCCACAGCTGGTTTCGCTGTACGGAGCCGGTCCACCCGAGGGTGGGCCGGCTTTCTGGTGTGCCCGGGCGCCGCGCCCCGCGTCCTAGGCGCGGAACCGCCACCCGTGGTCCACCGGCCCGATCCCGCCGCCGAGGGCGAAACCGGCCGTGATGGCTCCCGTCACGTACTCCTTGGCCGCGGTCACCGCCTCCGGCACGCCGTGCCCCCTCGCCAGCCCGCAGGCGATCGCCGAGGCCAGCGTGCAGCCCGTGCCGTGGGTGTGCCGGTTGTCGTGGCGGGGCGCGCGCAGCCAGTGCTCCGCGGAGCCGTCGGTCAGCAGGTCCACGGCGTCACCGGGCAGGTGCCCGCCCTTGATCAGCACCCAGCGCGGGCCGTACTCCAGCACGGCCCGCGCCGCCCGCCGCAGGTCCCCCTCGGACGTGACCCGGACGCCCGTCAGCTGGGCGACCTCGTCCAGGTTCGGCGTGGCCACCGTCGCCACCGGCAGCAGCCGGGTCCGTACGGAGTCCAGCGCGGACGCCGCCAGCAGGGCGTCACCGTGCTTCGAGACGCCCACCGGGTCGACGACGACCGGGGCGTCCGTGCCGGCCAGCAGCCCGGCCACCTCCTCGACCAGCTCGGCCGAGGCGAGCATGCCGGTCTTGACGGCCTGCACCCCGATGTCGTCCACGACACTGCGGTACTGGGCCCGGACCGCCTCCACGGGCAGTTCCCAGGCACCCTGCACACCGAGCGAGTTCTGGGCCGTGACGGCCGTGAGCACGCTCATCCCGTGGGTGCCGAACGCCAGCATCGTCTTCAGGTCCGCCTGGATGCCGGCCCCGCCGCCGGAGTCGGACCCGGCGACCGTCAGGACCCGCGGCGGCGCGGTCGTGCCGCCCGCCGTCACCTGCTGCTCGTCCGCCGTCATGACTCGATGTCCCCGAAGTGGTCCCAGCCGCCCTGTCTCGTCCAGGGCGCCCCGTCGACGGTCACCTGGGGCAGCGCCGAGGGGTTGAGCACCTCGCCGATCACCTTCCAGCGGGCCGGGAGCTTCACGTCCGGCGGGAAGGTCGCCACGATCGCGTGGTCCTCGCCCCCGGTCAGCACCCACTGGATGGGGTCCACGCCGACGGCCTGCCCGATGTCGTGCATCTGGGACGGGATGTCGATCGCGCCCGAGCGGATGTCGATGCGCACCTTGCTGGCCTCGGCGATGTGCCCCAGGTCGGCGATGAGCCCGTCGCTCACGTCGCACATCGCGGTGGCGCCGAGCCCGGCCGCGGCGGGCCCCGCGTGGTACGGCGGCTCGGGGCGCCGGTGGGCCTCCACGAACGCGCGCGGTGAGCGGAACCCGCGCGAGAGCACCGTGTACCCGGCGGCGGACCAGCCGAGCCAGCCGGTGACGGCCACCACGTCGCCGGGCTGGGCACCGGCCCGGGTCACCGGCTCGTGCCCCCGCAGGTCGCCGAGCGCGGTGATCGACACCATGATCGTGTCGCCGCGCACCACGTCACCGCCGACCACGGCCGCACCGGCCACCTGACACTCGTCGCGCAGCCCGTCCATCAGCTCGGTCGGCCAGGTGGCCGGGAGCTCGGTGGGGACGACGAGACCGAGCAGCAGCGCGGTCGGCACGGCGCCCATGGCGGCGATGTCCGCGAGGTTCTGCGCCGCCGCCTTGCGCCCCACGTCGTAGGCGGTGGACCAGTCGCGGCGGAAGTGCCGCCCCTCCAGCAGGATGTCGGTGCTCGCCACGACCCTGCGGTCGGGCGCGGCCACCACGGCGGCGTCGTCGCCGGGGCCGACCCGGACCGCCGGGGTGGTGGTGAGCCGCGCGGTGAGCTCCCTGATGAGCCCGAACTCGCCCAGCTCGCCCACGGTGCCCTTCATCGTCGTACGTCCCCTTCTCTGGCCGCAGCTCCCCGTCGCGGGCCCTCGTGGTCCTCGGTGCCGGCGCGGTCGAGCAGACCGTCACCTTCTGTCCTGCGCCCCTGTGTGTACGCCACGGCCTTCCCGGGTCTCCCCCGGGCGAGCCGCCACGCGATACCGTGGCGTCCCTTCTCCCCACATGATCCTCGTGGCCGCCCTGGAGGTTCCGTGGTACAGGCGTACATCCTGATCCAGACCGAAGTAGGCAAGGCGTCGACCGTAGCCGACACGATCAGCAAGATGCCCGGGGTCGTCCAGGCCGAGGACGTGACGGGTCCCTACGACGTGATCGTGCGCGCACAGGCCGACACCGTCGACGACCTCGGCCGCATGGTGGTCGCGAAGGTCCAGCAAGTGGACGGCATCACCCGCACCCTGACCTGCCCGGTCGTGCACCTCTAGCCCCCGTCTACCCTTGGCCGGTGAACTTCTTCCGTCACCGGCTGACCGGCCTGCCCGCATGGACGCTGCTGCTCGCCGCCGTCGGCTGCTCCGCGGCGGACGGCGGCGTCCCGGTCGCCGTTCCCAGCCCGGGCGCGAAGGCCACCGAGCTGTGCCGGGATCTGGACGAGGCGCTGCCGCGGAAGCTGGACGGCCTCGCGCGGGAGGAGACGGAGCCCCGGTCCGCACTGACGGCGGCCTGGGGAAGCTCGGCGATCATACTGCGCTGCGGGGTGGAGCGGCCCGCCGAGATGCTCGACCCCGCGGCGTCGACGACCGAGGTCAACGGTGTCGCCTGGCTCGCCCGGGAACAGGACGACGGCGGATACGTCTTCACCACGGGCCTGCGGCAGGCGTACGTCGAGGTGCGGTTCAGCGCGGAGCAGGCCGCGAAGGGCGCCGGACCGCTCGTCGACTTCGCCGAGCCGGTCAAGGAGACCATCCCGGAGGGGATCGCCGACTGAGAGCGGCCCGGCACGGGGCGCCGTGCCGGGCCGGACGGGCGGGCGGGCAGCGCTCAGCGCAGGCCCCTGGACCTCCGCAGGGCCGCCTGGATCAGGCGGTCCACCAGCTCCGGGTACGGGACGCCGCTCGCCTGCCACATCTGCGGGTACATGGAGATCGGGGTGAACCCGGGCATCGTGTTGATCTCGTTGATCACGAACTCGCCGTCCTCGGTGAGGAAGAAGTCCGCGCGGACCAGGCCCTCGCAGGAGGCGGCCTCGAAGGCGTCGACGGCGAGCCGCCGGACCTCGGCGGTCTCCTCCTCGGTCAGCGGGGCGGGGACGAGGCCGGGGGTCGAGTCGATGTACTTGGCGTCGAAGTCGTAGTAGGCGTGGGCGTCCGGCGGCGGGATCTCCGCGGGAACGCTCGCGCGCGGGCCGTCCTCGAACTCCAGCACCCCGCACTCGATCTCGCGTCCGCGCAGCGCCGCCTCGACGATGACCTTCGGGTCGTGGCGGCGGGCCTCCTCGATCGCCTCGTCCAGGCCGGCGAGGGCGTCGACCTTGGTGATGCCGATCGAGGACCCCGCGCGCGCGGGCTTCACGAACAGCGGCCAGCCGTGCTCGTCCGCGAACCGGACGATCCCCTCGCGGGCGGCGGCCCGGTCCCGCTCCCACTCGCGGGGCCTGATCACCAGGTACGGGCCGACCTTCAGCCCGAACGAGGTGAACACCCGCTTCATGTACTCCTTGTCCTGGCCGACGGCCGAGGCGAGGACGCCCGAACCGACGTACGGGACCCCGGAGAGCTCCAGCAGGCCCTGCAGCGTGCCGTCCTCGCCGTACGGGCCGTGCAGCACGGGGAAGACGACGTCGACCTCGCCGAGCGCCTTGGGGACCGAACCGGGTTCGCTGTAGACGACCTCGCGGCTGGCCGGGTCGACCGGGAGAACCACCCCGCCCTCCCCGAACCCGGCCTCGGTGAGCTCCTCGACCTTCGGCAGGCGCCGGCCGTCGATCGCCATCCGTTCCGGTTCGTCCGCCGTGAGCGCCCAGCGGCCCTCCTGGGTGATGCCGATCGGCAGGACGTCGTACTTCTCCCGGTCGAGGGCGCCGAGGACGGCACCGGCGGTGACCACGGAGATGACGTGTTCGGAACTGCGGCCGCCGAAGACGACAGCCACGCGCGGCTTGCGGGGCTGCTGGTCAGGGCTCTGGGGGAGGTTCTCGGTGCTCATATCGCGTTGAGAGTACCCCGTGGTAAGGGGGTAGTCAGCGCCCCATCCGGCCGGTCCGCCGCGCGTCCGCGGGCGGGCCGACCGGGCGGGCCGGAGCGGCGGTCAGCGCCGTTCCGGCTTGGCGCTGCGCGACATCAGTTCCTTCAGCGCGACGACGGGCTGCTTGCCCTCGTGGACGATGTCGAAGACCGTCTCCGTGATGGGCATGTCGACGCCGAACCGCCGGGCCAAGTCCCGCACCGACTCGCAGGACTTGACGCCCTCGGCGGTCTGCCGGGTGACCGCGATGGTCTCCTCCAGGGTCATGCCCTTGCCGAGGTTGGTGCCGAAGGTGTGGTTGCGGGAGAGCGGCGAGGAGCAGGTCGCCACCAGGTCGCCGAGGCCCGCGAGCCCGGAGAAGGTCAGCGGGTCGGCGCCCATCGCGAGGCCGAGCCGGGTGGTCTCGGCGAGGCCGCGGGTGATGAGCGAGCCCTTGGCGTTGTCGCCGAGGCCCATGCCGTCCGCGATGCCGACGGCGAGGCCGATGACGTTCTTGACGGCGCCGCCGAGCTCGCAGCCGACCACGTCGGTGTTGGTGTAGGGGCGGAAGTACGACGTGTGGCAGGCGGCCTGGAGCCGCTGGGCGACGCTCTCGTCGGCGCAGGCCACGACGGCGGCGGCGGGCCTGCGGGAGGCGATCTCACGGGCCAGGTTGGGGCCGGTGACCACGGCGACGCGGTCCTGGCCGACCTTGGCGACGTCCTCGATCACCTCGCTCATCCGCATGGCGGAGCCGAGTTCGACGCCCTTCATCAGCGACACCAGCACGGTGTCCGCGGCGAGCAGCGGCGCCCACTCGGCGAGGTTGCCGCGCAGGGTCTGCGAGGGGACGGCGAGGACGGTGAGGGCGGCGCCGTCGGCGGCCTCCGCGGGGTCCGTGGTCGCCCGCAGGCCGCGCGGGAGCTCGACCCCGGGCAGGTAGTCGGGATTGGTCCGGGTGGAGTTGACCGCTTCGGCCAGGTCGGCCCGCCGCGCCCACAGGGTGACGTCGCACCCCGCGTCGGCGAGCACCATGCCGAAGGCCGTACCCCATGAACCGGTGCCGAAGACGGCCGCCTTGACCGGCTTGCTCACGCGCCCTGCCCCTTTCCCTGTGCCTGCGGGCCCCTGCCCGGCTCGGCCGGCCCGGTGGCGGTCCGTCCGCCGTGGATGTGGTGCCCGTCCCCGCCGTTCCGCTCCGCCTCGGCGGCCCGGCGCCGCTGCTCGATGCGGACCTGCTTCGGGTCGTACGGCGTCGCGGGTGCCTTCTCGCCGCGGACGGTCTCCAGCTGCGCGGTGATGGCGGCCATGATGACCTCGGTCGCCTCCTTCAGCAGCTCGGGGCTCATCTCCTTGCCGTAGAAGCGCGAGAGGTCCACCGGCGGGCCCGCGAGCACGTGGTGCGTCTTGCGCGGGAACAGACTGGGCTTGCTGGCGTACGGCGGCAGCAGCAGGTTGGCGCCCCACTGGGCCACCGGGATCACCGGGCACCGGGTCTGCAGGGCGACGCGCGCGGCGCCCGTCTTGCCGGTCATCGGCCACCCGTCGGGGTCGCGGGTGAGGGTGCCCTCGGGATAGAACGCCACGCACTCGCCGCGCTCCACCGCGTCGATCGCGGCCCGGAAGGCGCTCAGCGCGTCGGTGCTCTCGCGGTAGACGGGAATCTGCCCGGTGCCGCGCATCGCGGCGCCGACGAATCCCTTCCCGAACAGTCCGCTCTTCGCCAGGAATCGCGGGACGCGTCCGGTGTTGTACTGGAAATGCGCGTACCCGAGGGGGTCCGCGTGGGAATTGTGGTTCACCACGGTGATGAATCCGCCGTCGGCCGGAATATTCTCCATTCCGCGCCAGTCCCGCTTGAGCAGCACCACCAGCGGCGGTTTGCAGAGGACCGCTGCGAAGCGATACCAGAAGCCGATTCTGCGGCGGGGCACGCGGACACCTTCCTCTAGGAACCTGGGCCGGCGACCCCGGGAGCCGCACAAGTGTGGCCCCGGGCCGACGGTCTGTCGAGGACACCGTACGCCCCGGTGGACGAACCGCCAGGGTGCCCAGGTCACGTCGCGGCGGGGTGTCCGGGTCACAATGGCGGCGACAAGGAGGGACGGAACGCTCGTGCGATGGACCCTGGTCGTGCCCCTGAAGCCCTTGGCGCTGGCCAAGAGCAGGCTCTCGGCGGCGGCCGGCGACGGGCTGCGCCCCGGTCTGGCCCTCGCCTTCGCCCAGGACACGGTGGCGGCCGCGCTCGCCTGTACGGCGGTGCGGGATGTGGCGGTCGTCACGGACGACGCGCTGGCTGGCCGGGAGCTGTCCCGGCTCGGGGCCCGGATCGTCGCGGACAGTCCGCGCGCGGGTCTGAACGCCGCGCTGGCGCACGGTGCCTCGGTCGTACGCGCCGAACGGCCGGCGAGTGCCGTCGCCGCCCTGAACGCCGATCTGCCGGCACTGCGCCCGAGGGAATTGGCGCGGGTTCTCGAGCGGGCCGCGGAATTCCCGCGCGCATTTCTCCCGGACGCCGCGGCCGTCGGCACGACGCTGCTGGCCTCGGCCGGCGGTGTGGAATTGCGGCCGGTGTTCGGCACGGATTCCCGGACGCGCCACCGCGACTCGGGCGCGGTGGAACTGGCGCTCGACGCGGTGGACTCCGTGCGCCGGGACGTGGACACCGGCGAGGACCTGCGGGCGGCGCTGGCGCTGGGTGTGGGCCCGCGCACGGCGGCGGTGGCCGCGCGGCTGCTGATACCGGAACAGTAGGCTGCGGCCATGCAGGCGACCGCGTACACGTACGACCCCGAGACCCGCAGCGGTCAGGTGCTGCTCGACGACGGCACCCCGATGCCCTTCGACGCGCCGGCCTTCGACGCGGGCGGGCTGCGGCTGCTGCGGCCCGGGCAGCGGGTGCGCATCGAGACGACGGGCGCCGAGGGGGCCCGCCGGATCACCCTGGTCACGCTGCAGACGTTCTGATCAGCACGGACCTTCTGGACGGGGTGGGCGTTCCGCATGGCGTGGGCGCCACGCCCGGCGCCGGACACGCCGCGGGCCGGGCTCCCCGAGGAGTCCGGCCCGGCGCGTGAGTAACCCTGTGCCCCTGCTTACTTGCTGCGGGCGGCGGTCTTCTTTGCGGTGGCCTTGCGCGCCGTCGTCTTCTTCGCGGCGGGAGCCTTCTTCGCGGTGGCCTTCTTCGCCGGGGCCTTCTTGGCCGCGGTCGCCGTCGTGGTCGTCGCCTTCTTCGCCGGCGTCGTCTTCTTCGCCGTGGTCTTCTTCGTCGCGGCGGCCGCCGCCGTCGTCGTCTTCGCCGGCGCGGCCTTCTTCGCCGTGGCCTTCTTCGCCGGGGCAGCCGTCGCCGCCGCCGTCTTCTTCGCGGGCGTCGCCTTCTTCGCGGCCGCGGCGGTCGTCTTCTTGGCGGCCGTGGTCTTCTTGGCCGCGGTCTGCTTGGCGGTGGTCTTCTTGGCGGCGGCCTTCTTGACCGTCGCGGAAGCGCCGCCGCTCAGGCTGCCCTTGGGCGCCTTCTTGACGGACACCTCGCCGCCCTTGGGGAGCTTCTTCGAACCGCCCACCAGGTCCTTGAAGCCCTGGCCCGCGCGGAAGCGGGGCACGGAGGTCTTCTTGACCCGCACACGCTCACCGGTCTGCGGATTGCGCGCGTACCGGGCGGGGCGGTCGACCTTCTCGAACGACCCGAAACCGGTGACCGAGACCCGCTGTCCGGCGACGACCGCGCGGACGATGGCGTCCAGAACGGCGTCCACCGCGTCGGCGGCCTGCTGGCGCCCGCCGAGCTTGTCCGCAATCGCTTCTACGAGCTGCGCCTTGTTCACGTCTTCCCCTTCGGAGACATCGCCAGAACGAAAGTGTTCAAGCTTTTTCGCACGTTAGGCAGATATATACCGCAAATCAAACACGAAACGGGCTAATCACCCTTGTGCCGCAACGGACTCGAACCGTCGCGGAGTTCCTCAGCGGTCCTCACCGGGGATTCGCCCCTCGTCCAGGTCCGTCATGAAGCTCTCCAGACGCCTTGCCGCACCGGCGAGATCGTGTTTGGCCGCGGCCGTAATGACCAGCAGCTTCCGGGTCAGCGCCATCCGTACGCCCTCCGGGACTTGCGATGAGCGCACTCGCGAGTGCGCTTCCTTGAGTCGGTCCGCGACCGCCGCATAGAGCTCGAGTTGGCCGTCGTGTTCCATGCACAGATTGTGCCATCTGGGGCGAGTTGTCGCCTGCGCAGGGGGCAACTGCCGCCTCCCAGGGGTCTCTCCAACACCTCGGTGAACAAAGGAACCAGAAGTCGATTACCCCGGCAATCACTCGTGTAACCAGGGCAGTTGACGGGTCCACCGGTCGCCTCCGCACCGTTTCCGGGGGCAGACACGGCTGTACCCCCAACCGTCCACGATTGGGGGTACAGGGGGGTCTGCGGTGGCTGGAAATCATCCATGTGCCGCAGCCGCCGGGTTCTTTTTCCCGGCCCGGCGCCGGGCCTCGGTCAGACCGGGAGCGTCCTCGGCTTGTACGAGGGCCGCTTGGCCTCGTAGGCGGCGATGTCGTCCTCGTTCCGGAGCGTGATGGAGATGTCGTCGAGGCCGTTCAGCAGCCGCCAGCGGGAGTTCTCGTCCAGCTCGAAGGAGGCGGTGACGCCCTCGGCGCGCACCTCCCGGTTCTCCAGGTCGACCGTCACCTCGGTCTGCGGGTCCCGCTCGACCAGCTCCCACAGGGCGTCCACGGTCTTCTGCTCCAGGACGACCGTGAGCAGGCCGTTCTTGAGCGAGTTGCCCCGGAAGATGTCCGCGAACCGGGAGGAGACGACGGCCTTGAAGCCGTAGTTCTGCAGCGCCCAGACGGCGTGCTCGCGGGAGGAGCCGGTGCCGAAGTCGGGCCCGGCGACGAGCACCGAGGCACCCTGCCGCTCGGGGCGGTTGAGCACGAACTCGGGGTCCTTGCGCCAGGCCTCGAACAGCCCGTCCTCGAAGCCGTCCCTGGTCACCTTCTTGAGCCAGTGGGCGGGGATGATCTGGTCGGTGTCGACGTTGCTGCGGCGCAGCGGGACGGCCCGGCCGGTGTGCGTGGTGAATGCTTCCATGACTGATCAGACTCCAGCGGGCGCGGGGACGTCGGCGTCGGCGAGGTCGGCCGGGGAGGCCAGATGGCCCAGTACGGCGGTGGCGGCGGCGACCTGCGGGGAGACCAGGTGGGTGCGGCCGCCCTTGCCCTGCCGCCCCTCGAAGTTGCGGTTGGAGGTGGACGCGGAGCGCTCACCGGGGGCCAGCTGGTCGGGGTTCATGCCCAGGCACATGGAGCAGCCCGCGTGCCGCCATTCGGCGCCGGCCTCCTTGAAGACCACGTCCAGGCCCTCCTCGACGGCCTGCAGACCGACCCGCGCGGAGCCGGGGACGACCAGCATGCGTACCCCTTCGGCGACTTTGCGGTCGCTGAGGATCGAGGCGGCGGCGCGCAGGTCCTCGATGCGGCCGTTGGTGCAGGAGCCCACGAAGACGGTGTCCACGGCGATGGACCGCAGCGGCTGCCCGGCCGCCAACCCCATGTACTCCAGCGCCTTTTCGGCGGCGAAGCGCTCCGAGGCGTCCTCGTAGAGGGCCGGGTCGGGGACCGCGGCCGAAAGCGGCGCGCCCTGGCCCGGGTTGGTGCCCCAGGTGACGAACGGCGACAGTTCGGCCGCGTCGATGACGACCTCGGCGTCGAAGACCGCGTCCTCGTCCGTGCGCAGCGTCTTCCAGTACGCGACCGCCGCGTCCCAGTCGGCGCCCTCGGGGGCGTGCGGGCGGCCCTGGAGGTAGGCGAAGGTGGTCTCGTCGGGGGCGATCATGCCCGCGCGGGCGCCGGCCTCGATCGACATGTTGCAGATGGTCATCCGGGCCTCCATCGAGAGCTTCTCGATGGCGGAGCCGCGGTACTCCAGGATGTAGCCCTGGCCGCCGCCGGTGCCGATCCGCGCGATGATCGCCAGGATCAGGTCCTTGGCGGTCACGCCCTCGGGCAGCTCGCCGTCGACGGTGATGGCCATGGTCTTCGGGCGGGCCAGCGGCAGCGTCTGGGTGGCCAGCACGTGCTCGACCTGCGAGGTGCCGATGCCGAACGCCAGCGCGCCGAAGGCACCGTGCGTGGAGGTGTGGGAGTCGCCGCAGACCACCGTCGTGCCGGGCTGCGTCAGGCCCAGCTGGGGGCCGACCACGTGCACGACGCCCTGCTCGACGTCGCCGAGCGGGTGCAGGCGCACCCCGAACTCGGCGCAGTTCCTGCGCAGCGTCTCCAGCTGGGCGCGGGAGACCGGGTCGGCGATGGGCTTGTCGATGTCGAGGGTCGGGGTGTTGTGGTCCTCGGTGGCGATGGTGAGGTCGAGCCGGCGCACCGTGCGGCCGCCCTTGCGCAGTCCGTCGAAGGCCTGGGGGCTGGTCACCTCGTGCAGGAGGTGCAGATCGATGAAGAGGAGGTCGGGCTCGCCCTCGGCGCGCCGGACGACGTGGTCGTCCCAGACCTTCTCCGCGAGTGTCCTACCCATCGCTTTCCCTCCGGCCGGCCTGTCGGCGCCGGCCCAACTAGAGATTCGGGTGCGGCGGCGCCCGTGTTCCCCACGTCGGGGGCCGACCTTCTCGTTCGGTCCGGCCGTCCGTTCTCCGGGCGTGTGCCGCCGGGCCCGCTCGGTCACCGGGCCGCTGTGACTCTCAAGGGTGGCGTGTTCCACCGAAAATTGAACTTGCGTTTCACAGAGTGAGACGTGAGTATCGTTGCATGGACAACAGTAGCGGCGTCGGCGTTCTGGACAAGGCAGCCCTTGTCCTGAGCGCTCTGGAGTCCGGTCCGGCCACCCTCGCGGGCCTGGTCGGCGCCACCGGACTGGCACGACCCACGGCCCACCGGCTGGCCGTGGCGCTGGAGCACCACCGCATGGTGGCGCGCGACATGCAGGGCCGTTTCATCCTCGGCCCGCGGCTGGCCGAGCTGGCCGCGGCGGCGGGTGAGGACCGGCTGCTCGCCACGGCGGGCCCGGTGCTGACCCACCTCCGCGACGTGACGGGCGAGAGCGCGCAGCTCTACCGCCGCCAGGGCGACATGCGCATCTGCGTCGCCGCGGCGGAGCGCCTGTCGGGCCTGCGGGACACGGTCCCGGTCGGCTCGACGCTGACGATGAAGGCGGGCTCGTCCGCGCAGATCCTGATGGCCTGGGAGGAGCCCGAGCGGCTGCACCGCGGTCTCCAGGGGGCCCGCTTCACGGCGACGGCCCTGTCGGGCGTACGGCGCCGGGGCTGGGCCCAGTCCATCGGCGAGCGCGAGCCGGGTGTCGCCTCGGTCTCCGCACCGGTGCGCGGCCCCTCCAACCGCGTGGTGGCCGCCGTCTCGGTCTCCGGTCCCATCGAGCGCCTGACCCGCCACCCGGGCCGGATGCACGCCCAGGCGGTCATCGACGCCGCGGCCCGCCTCTCGGAGGCCCTGCGCCGCACCGGCTGACGCCGGCCGCACCCGCACGTCACCCGCACACCTCGGGGGACGGGCCCGCCCCAACGCCGCGGCGGCCCCTTCCCCGCACGTCCACTGCCCGCGTACGGCTGTCCCGGGGGAAAAGCGAAGGACCCTCCCGCGAGGGAGGGTCCTTCCATGTGTACCCCCGACCGGATTCGAACCGGCGCTACCGCCTTGAGAGGGCGGCGTGCTAGGCCGCTACACAACGGGGGCGTGGATCTTACGTTTCCGCAGATCCGAGCTGGTCTACCTGGACTCGAACCAAGACTAACTGAACCAGAATCAGTCGTGCTGCCAATTACACCATAGGCCACTGGAACGCAAGCCCCGAGGGGATCTTGTTCTAGTTTCACGCTGTCGGTTCGTCCGGCCTTTCGGCCCGCTCCCCGGCGGCGCAGAAAGAACATTACCCGAAGGAGGTCGGGGCTCCAAAACGGGTATCCGCGCCAAGGATCGCCGGGAGTTCGGCCAGGGAGGCGATCCGCCGGGGTCCGGCGGGCGGCACGTCCGGCGCGTACACGCCCGTGCGGTCGATCCAGACCGACAGCAGCCCGGCCTCGGCGGCGCCCCGTCCGTCGATGTCCGGGTGGTCCCCGACGTACGCGACCTGGTGCGGAGGCAGCGCGAGCGCCTCGCAGGCGGCGTGGAAGGCCTGGGGGTCCGGCTTGGAGACGCCGATGTCCGCCGCGCACAGGACGGCCTCGAAGCGGTCGCGGAGGCCGAGGACGCGCAGCTTGCGGTCCTGGACGAGGAGGCTGCTGTTGGACAGCACGGCGTGCCGGTGGCTGCCGGCGAGGGCCTCCAGGACGGGCAGGACGTCCGGGAAGAGGGCCCAGGCCCCCTCGTAGTGCCCGATGTACCGCTGGAACCAGGCGTCGGCCTCCGCGTCGGTCAGGGCCGGCTCGCCGAGGAAGATCCGGACCCGGTCGCGCCGCTGCCCCTCGAAGGTGGTCTCGCGCGCCGCGAACCGCGCCCACTGTTCCTCGGTGATCCGCCGCCAGCGCGCGAGGGCCTCGTCCACGGTGCCGTACCCGTCGAGCAGGCCCTCGGCGGTCAGGTGACCGCGCATGCCGGTGCGGTCGGCGGTCGTGTAGTCGAAGAGGGTGTCGTCGACGTCCCAGAGCACGGCCCGTATGTCCATGATCCGACGGTAACGCGGGGAGCGGGGACTGTCCGGTGATCATCGACGGGCTTGCGTGAAGGGGGGCGGCCGGTGCGGCCGCCCCCCTTCACGCGCGCGTGCTCACGCGGTCAGCTTCACCAGGGCCGCGTCGACGCGGGCCAGCGACTTCTCCTTGCCCAGGATCTGCAGGGACTCGAAGAGCGGCAGGCCGACGGTGCGGCCGGTGACCGCCACGCGGACCGGGGCCTGGGCCTTGCCGAGCTTCAGCCCGTGGGCCTCGCCCGCCGCGAGGACGGCCTCCTTCAGGGACTCCGGGGAGTTCCAGTCGGCCGCGTCCAGCTTCTCGCGGGCCGTACGGAGGAGGGCGTCGGACCCCTCCTTCATGGCCTTGGTCCAGGACGCCTCGTCGAAGACCGGCTCCGGCAGGAACAGGAAGTCGACGTT
Source organism: Streptomyces sp. CRN 30 (assembly GCF_034105845.1). Taxonomy (NCBI): domain Bacteria; kingdom Bacillati; phylum Actinomycetota; class Actinomycetes; order Kitasatosporales; family Streptomycetaceae; genus Streptomyces; species Streptomyces sp. CRN 30. The sequence goes on from NZ_JAVRHI010000318.1 coordinate 14,104, forward strand.
GTCCGTGATCTCGGAGAGGACCTTGAGGCGGGACTGCGCGTGCGGGGCGATCTCCTGCCACTTGGCCTCGTCGAAGTCCTCCGGCGCCCAGGGGGCGGACGGGGCCTTCAGCCAGGGGGCGCAGCGCTCGGCGAAGTCCTTCGCGTCGAGCATGCGGATGTGGTCGGCGTTGATCGCCTCGGCCTTCTTCAGGTCGAAGCGGGCCGGGTTCGGATTGACGTCGGCCACGTCGAAGGCCGCGACCATCTCCTCGATCGTGAAGACGTCGCGGTCCGCGGAGAGCGACCAGCCCAGCAGCGAGAGGTAGTTGAGCAGGCCCTCGGGCAGGAAGCCGCGCTCGCGGTACAGGTTCAGCGACGACTGCGGGTCGCGCTTGGAGAGCTTCTTGTTGCCCTCGCCCATCACGTACGGCAGGTGGCCGAAGGCGGGGATCGCCTTGGCGACGCCCAGCTCGATCAGCGCCTTGTAGAGGGCGATCTGCCGCGGGGTGGAGGAGAGCAGGTCCTCGCCGCGCAGGACGTGGGTGATCTCCATCAGGGCGTCGTCGACCGGGTTGACGAGCGTGTAGAGGGGAGCGCCGTTCGCGCGGACGATGCCGTAGTCCGGGACGTTCTCCGGGGTGTACGTGATCTCGCCGCGGACCAGGTCCGTGAAGGTGATCGTCTCGTCGGGCATCCGGAAGCGGACGATCGGCTCGCGGCCCTCCGCCTCGTACCGCGCGACCTGCTCGGCGCCCAGCTCGCGGCAGTGACCGTCGTAACCGGACGGCTTGCCGGCGGCGCGGGCGGCGTCGCGGCGCTCCTCCAACTCGGCGGTGGTGCAGTAGCAGCGGTAGGCGTGGCCGGCGTCCAGGAGCCTGGCGGCGACGTCCTTGTAGATGTCCATGCGCTGCGACTGGCGGTACGGGGCGTGCGGGCCGCCGGTCTCGGGGCCCTCCTGCCAGTCGAAGCCCAGCCAGCGCATCGAGTCCAGGAGCTGCTGGTACGACTCCTCGGAGTCGCGGGCCGCGTCGGTGTCCTCGATGCGGAAGACGAGCGTGCCCTGGTGGTGCCGGGCGAAGGCCCAGTTGAACAGGGCGGTGCGGACCAGGCCCACGTGGGGGTTGCCGGTCGGCGAGGGACAGAAACGGACGCGTGGGGGTACCCCCTGCTCGAGCGGAGCCGAGAGCTTGGGGGAGGGAACGTCGGGTGCGTCGGATGCGCTAGCCACGCTTGACTACCTTGTTGGTGAGAGTGCCGATGCCTTCGATGGTGACGGCGACCTCGTCGCCGACAGCCAGGGGGCCGACCCCCGCGGGGGTGCCCGTGAGGACCACGTCGCCGGGGAGCAGCGTCATGGCCTCGGTGATGTTGACGATGAGGTCCTCGATGGAGTGCGTCATCTCGCTGGTGCGGCCCAGCTGGCGCTGTGCGCCGTTGACCGTGCACTGGATGGTGAGGTCGCTCGCGTCCAGCTCCGTCTCCACCCAGGGGCCGAGCGGGCAGGACGTGTCGAAGCCCTTGGCCCGCGCCCACTGCTTCTCGCGCTTCTGGACGTCGCGCGCGGTGACGTCGTTGGCGCAGGTGTAGCCGAGGATGACGTCCTTGACGCGCTCGCGCGGGACCTCGCGGCACATGCGGCCGATGACCACGGCCAGCTCGGCCTCGTAGTGGACCTCCTCGGAGAAGGCCGGGTACTGGATGTCGTCGCCGGGGCCGATCACCGACGTGGAGGGCTTGAAGAAGGCGAACGGGGCGTCGGGCACCTCGTTGCCGAGCTCCTTGGCGTGGTCGGCGTAGTTGCGGCCGAAGGCCACGACCTTGTTCGGGAGCACGGGCGGCAGCAGCCGGACCTTGCTGAGCGGGACCTTCGTGCCCGAGAGCTCGTACTCCGCGAAGGGGATGCCCTTGATGATGTCGAGCACGAGTTCGTCGGGCCTGTCGCCCTCGACCGCGCCGAACGCGACGTTCCCGTCGATGGAGAATCTGGCAATGCGCACGGGTTCCCTGCGCCCCTCACTTGAGCCGGCTGGAGTCTGACGGTCCAGGCTAACGCGGCCGGGGGCGGCAGCCCCGCGTATATCGGCGCGGCCGGCCGGGCCGTACGACAACGGCCGGAAGCGGCTGCCCGGACACGACGAAGGGCGCCCTCGACGTCCTGGGTGACGTCAGGGGCGCCCATCGGGTTCGTGCGCCGTCGTGCGCGGTCCGTCCGGCCTACTCGGCGACGGAGCTCTGGACCGGGACCTCCATCAGAACGGTCCGCCGGGGGTTGGCGGTCCGGGAGGGGAGGTCGACGGAGTGCTCCTGCTGGTGTGCCGTCGCCAGTTCGCCGGCGTCGGTGAGGTGGGCCAGCGTCGTGCGCCGCGGGTTGGCTATGTTCTGGAACAACGTAGTCGTCTTCACTGCTGTACGTGACCTCGTGGGTGCGGGCGCCGGGCGGGCTCACGGGCCGACCGGAAGGCGCAGGTTGTCGGTTTCCCCATCCCTGTAAAGCGTCAGGCTAAACATCGGATTCCCGGGACATGACGTGAAGACATCATGATCACCGTGTGAGTTTCCTCACTCATGAGTGAGCATTCCGGTCAATTGGGGCGGGCGACTCCCCTTGGCGAAACGGACATTGTTCAACTGAAGCGAGCATTCCGCTCCTGATCATGGCGACTGGGACACGCAATATTCCCTGTGGCCTCGTAGGTATACGCCCGTTATGCGGTGGATCACCTTCCACACCTGGTGACGTGGGCTGCACGTCGTGTCACGATGACCACCTGGTACCCCATTGGCCTTGTTGGAGATCCTGCACTGTGCTGGAATCTCACGGACCGCCGCGGGGAACAGCCGGCGCGCAGGGGGCGCAACGCAGCGTCGCGAAGCGGCGGGGAGGGGAAACCAGCGCCGGTCACTCACGACCACCACGGGTGGCGCATTCAGGGCGCCCCCGCCACGCCGACACCGTCTCGCCGTTCAAGCGGAGGGACGCCTGGTCCAGAGGTTGCGACGCTAGTGCAGGGACGTTTCAAGAGGGATGGCAGTGCTTCGGCGGACCCGGAGCCGCACGGCGGGACTGGCCCCATGGCTGTCAGCTCCTCGCCCCAGCACGCCCAGCCCCCGGGCACGGTCGAGGCGGGCGACAGCGACGAGCAGCCCGGCGGGTCCGGGACGACGGCTCCGTCCGCGAAGTCGAAGAGCGGTCCGGGCGGTCCCGGCTCACGCCTGGCCCTGCGCAACTGGCGCATCTCCACGCGCCTGGTGTCGCTGCTCGCGCTCCCGGTGGTCGCCGCGACCTCGCTCGGCGGACTGCGCATCAGCGAGAGCGTCGAGGACATCCAGCAGCTGGAGAACATGCGGCTGCTGACCGAGATGACCAAGCAGGCGACGGAGCTCGCCGCCGCGCTGCAGCAGGAACGCGACCTCTCGGCCGGTCCGCTGGCTCACGGTGCGACCGCCGGCGACTTCACCGTCAAGGGCGTCCGCGACAAGACGGACACGGCGCGCAGCCAGTTCCTCAAGGGCACCGGGGAGATCGACGACGCGGAGACGAGCGGTCGGCTCGTCGGTGTCCGCGACAGCCTCGTCGGCATCGCGACCGAGCTGAACCAGCTCAACAACATCCGCAGCAACGCCTACAAGGACGGCGACAACGCCACCCTCACCGTCGAGGCGTACCACCGGCTGATCAACCAGCTGCTGAACCTCTCCCAGGACATGGCGGAGGCCACCAGCAACCCGGACATGATCGCCAAGACGCGCGCGCTCGCGGCCTTCTCCTCCGCCAAGGAGTACGCCTCGGTGCAGCGCGCGGTCATCGCGGCGGCGCTGCCCGCGAACAACACCACGGCCGGCGAGCTCTCCGAGAGTGACCGGCAGTACGGTCTCTCGGCGCTCACCAGTGAGAACTCCGAGCTCGACAGCTTCGGCACCATCTACGGCCGGGACTCCGCCGAAGAGCTCATGAAGCCGATCGGCGACGGCAACCCGACCATCAAGACGTACGACGAGTACGCGGACCGGGTACTGAAGACCGAGAACGGTCTGGACTCGCAGGCCAAGCGCTCGTACAGGGACTGGGTCGACAACTACTCGGTCAAGCTCGACCAGATGAAGAACATCGAGGGCACGCTCCTCGACGAGATGGAGCAGACCGCCCGTCAGCTGCGCAGCGAGTCCGAGCGCGACGCGATCCTCTCCGGTGCGCTGATCCTGCTGGTCCTCGGCATCTCGCTGGTCGGCGCCTTCGTCGTGGCCCGCTCCATGATCCGCTCGCTGCGCCGGCTGCAGGACACCGCGACCAAGGTCGCCCAGGACCGGCTGCCCGAGCTGGTCAAGCAGCTCTCCGAGACGGACCCGCAGGACGTCGACACCTCCGTGGAGTCGGTCGGTCTGCACTCCCGGGACGAGATCGGCCAGGTGGCCGCGGCCTTCGACGACGTGCACCGCGAGGCGGTCCGCCTCGCCGCCGAGCAGGCCCTGCTGCGGGGCAACGTCAACGCGATGTTCACCAACCTCTCGCGCCGCTCCCAGGGCCTGATCCAGCGTCAGCTGTCGCTGATCTCCGAACTGGAGTCCCGCGAGGCCGACCCGGACCAGCTCTCCTCGCTGTTCAAGCTGGACCACCTCGCGACCCGTATGCGCCGGAACGGCGAGAACCTCCTCGTCCTCGCCGGTGAGGAGCCCGGCCGCCGCTGGACCCGCCCGGTCCCGCTGGTCGACGTGCTCCGCGCCGCCGCCTCCGAGGTGGAGCAGTACGAGCGGATCGAGCTGTCCTCGGTGCCGGCCACCGAGGTCGCGGGCCGCGTCGTCAACGACCTCGTGCACCTCCTCGCCGAGCTGCTGGAGAACGCCACCTCGTTCTCCTCCCCGCAGACCAAGGTCAAGGTCACCGGTCACGCCCTGCCCGACGGCCGGGTGCTGATCGAGATCCACGACACCGGCATCGGCCTCTCCCCCGAGGACCTCGCTGCGATCAACGAGCGGCTCGCCGCTCCGCCCACCGTGGACGTCTCCGTCTCCCGCCGCATGGGCCTCTTCGTGGTCGGCCGCCTCTCGCAGCGCCACGGCATCCGCATCCAGCTGCGCCCGTCGGACTCCGGCGGTACGACCGCGCTGGTCATGCTGCCCGTCGACGTCGCCCAGGGCGGCCGCAAGCCCGTACCGGGCCAGGGCGGTCAGGGCGGTCCCACCGGTGGACCGGCCGCCGCGCAGGCCGCGGCCGGTGCCGCCGCCGCGCGCCG